>JAJYJF010000350.1 GCA_021796375.1 Chloroflexota bacterium
TCATTTCGAGGACTACCCGCGTCTTGAACTCCGCGCTAAACTGCCGTCGTGGTTTTGTCATTTCGGACCCTTTCCTGGATCATACCCTCCCCCTAAGGGGTTTGTCCAGTTTTTGGGGTCCACTACAATAAAAACGTGTTCACCACCTGCGGGTCGAAGTCGATCCCGGCGCGCTCGCGCAGGAAATCCCGGACCTCTTCCTCCGGCCACCCCTTGCGGTAGGGACGGTCGGTCCGGAGGGCGTCGTAGACGTCGACCACGGCGAAGATGCGGGCGGCCAGCGGGATCTGCTCGTTCTTTAACCCCTGCGGGTAGCCCGAGCCGTCCCAGCGCTCGTGGTGCGAGTACGGGATCGCCAGGGCTTTGCGCAGGTAGCTGATGGGTGAGAGCAGCTGGTAGGCGAATTCCGGGTGGCGGCGCATGATTTTCCACTCCGTCTCGGTGAGGGGGCCACTTTTCAGCAGGATGCTGTCGGGAACGGCCATCTTGCCGATATCGTGCAGCAGGGCTCCCTGGCGGATGCGCAGCAGATCGTCGTCGTCCAGGCCCCCCATGGCTCGCGCCAGCTGAACGGCCATCTCGGTCACCCGCCGGGTATGGCCCTCCGTTTCTTGGTCCCGCAGGTCGAGCGCGGCGGACCAGCCTTCGATCGTCGCGTTGTACGCCAGCATCAGCTGCTGGTTGGTGCGCTGCAGGTTATCGAACAGGCGCCAGTTGTCAATCGCGATGGCAGTCTGGCCGGCCAGGGCTTCAAAGAATTCCATCCATTCCGGGGTGAAGCTGAACGGGGAGCGCTGGAAAACCTGGAGCACGCCCTGCACCTCGCCTTTGGCGATCAGCGGCGCGACCGCTAGCGAGCAAAATCCCTCCTCCTCGACCCAGCTCTCGTACTCCCGGCTGGCCAGCTCCCCTGAAAGCTCGGCCGCCGTGATCGTCCGGCGCTCGAGGGCGGCCTGTCCGGCGAGCCCGGAACCCAGCAGGATGCGGGCCTGTTCCTGGCGGGCGGTCCGGAAGCCTAACCCGGACGCGAAATCGAGGGTCTGCGACTGCGGGTCCAGGAGGTGGATGCTGGCTGCATCGCTGGAGAGCTGCGCTGCGCAGCTCTCCAGGATCAGCCTCAGGGTGACCTTGAGGTCGAGGCTGGAGGTGATCGCCTGGTCAATGGTTCGCAGGGCCGTCAGGTGGGCGAAGCGCTTCTCCGTCTGCTCGTACAGGCGGGCATTCTCGATCGCCGACGCGGCGATCCCGACCAGGAGGCGCAGGGCAAGCATCTGGCCCGAGGTGAGCGGGCGGCGCTTGCGAGTCTTGTTCACGTTCATCACGCCGACCAGGCGGCTGCCCAGCACCATCGGCATGGATACCGCGGATTGAATGTCCGGCCGGGGGTACGCGGGTGAAAAGCGCGGGTCATTCACCTCCCCTTCGAGGGTGACCGGCTCGTGATGGCGGGCGACCCATCCGGAAACCGTCCCTTCCAGCGGGATTTTCAGCCCGATGGGCAGGTCGCGCTCGTCCCCAAACTTTGCCGCCAGGATCAGGTCGCCGTCCTCGCCTTCCGAGAGCAGGAAGCTGACCTCGTCGGCCTGCAGCTGCTGCAGGGCCGCCTCGGAGGTCTTCTTGAAAATGGCGTTCAGGTCCAGGGTAAACGAGACCACCTGGCCCAGCTCGTAGGCGTTCAATACCTCGCGCATCTGGATATTTTCCAGGCGCAGCTTGCGGACCTCCTGGGCGCGGGAAAGGACCGCCAGGACCGAGCTGATTTTGAACGGCTTCAGCAGGTAATCGAAGGCGCCGGTTTTCATCGCCTCGACGGCTGTCTGGACGGTGCCCTGGCCGGTCATGATAATCCCAACCAGGTTGGGATCGACCGCCAGGGCAGATTTCAGTAGGGTGATCCCATCCATTTCTGGCATCATCAAATCGGCCAGCAGGATGTCATAAGGATGGTCCGCCAGGTGCGCCAGGGCTTCCTTCGGGTTTGAAAATCCAGCGGCTTCGTACTCATTCTTGTTCAACATCTCGCACAGCGCGGATGTCAGCTCGGTTTCATCGTCGACGACCAGGATCCGGTTGGTTTTTTGATCGGAAGGTGCAAACGCACTGGCAGAATCAAATACCGTCAATAGCTAATCCTCTAATGAAATGGTTTTTAATTGGCCTGAGGCGGGCAGCGTGACCGCCACCACGGCGCCGCCCCCCGGGCCGGGGCTAGAAACTTCAATCTTTCCGCCGTGCTCCTCGACGATCCGGCGGCAGATGGCCAGGCCGAGGCCCGTGCCTTTCCCCTCGGGTTTGGTCGAAAAGAACGGTTCCAGGATTTTCGGGAGGTTCTCGGCGGGGATTCCGATCCCGGTATCCCGCACCGTGATGATGACGCCCGGGGGGTCGAGCACCGGGTGGGCTTCGATCGTCAGCGTGCCGCCATCCGGCATCGCGTCGCTGGCGTTCGAAAACAGGTTCAAGAACAGCTGGCGAAGCTGCTGGCGGTCCGCCGGGATCAGCGGCAGCGGCGCGGAATAATCCCGCTGCACGGCGATGTTGCGATTGGCAAGGTAGTTGTGGATCAGGTCCAGCGTCCGGTCGATCTCTTCGCGGAGGTCGATCGAAGAGATATGCCGCTGCCCCGATCGGCTGAACTGCAGCAGGTTGGAAACCAGGGAGGCCATCCGGTCCACCTCCTGCGCCATGATCTCGAGCTCCTTGCGGCCGGAGCTGTCTTGAGACAGCCTCCCCTGCAGCGATTCGATGCGCAGGCTGAGGATTGCCAGGGGATTGTTCAGCTCGTGGGCAACGCTCGCCGCGAGCTCGCCCATCGTGGCCAGCCTGGCAGCCTGCCAGAGCTGCTGCGTCATCGACTTGACCTCTTCGGATTTTGTCTGCAGGGCATTTTCGGCGAGCTTGCGCTCGTTGATATCCTGAACCAGCTTGGTCAGATATTTTGGGTTCCCATGCCGGTCGCGGATCGGGGCGGCGGTCAGGTAAACCCAGATGATCGATCCATCCTTGCGGATAAAACGCTTCTCCAGGGTGTAGCTCGGGATTTCAGCAGCGAGCACCTGGCGCTGCAGGTCTTCATCGATTTGTATATCTTCCGGGTGCGTGATATCCCGCAGCGTCAGGGACCGCAGCTCCTCGGCGGAATAGCCAACGATCTCGCAGAATTTTGCGTTGACGCGCAGCCAGCGGCCGGTCAGCGAAAGGTGGGCGATCCCCACCGCGGCCTGTTCGAACTCGGCGCGCAGCTCCTGCTCGTT
>JAJYJF010000351.1 GCA_021796375.1 Chloroflexota bacterium
CTGTTCCGGCTATCCGGGCTTGACGGCTGAGACGATCGCGCTGTACACCGATGTGCCCGCCAGGTCTCCCAAAGCCGGGCTGCGCCGGACGGACGGCGCCTCGAAGCCGGCCCCCTCGATCAGGTCCAGGTACTCGCGCTCGGGCAGCGCGCCGGAGACGCACTCAGACCAGGCCCCGGCGTCCCCATGGATCTCCGCCGGGAAGGACCCCGAGGCTAGCACGTCGCTGACCTCCAGGCGCCCGCCCGGTTTGAGGACGCGGAAGGCTTCCTCGAAGACCCGGCCTTTATCTTCGGCCAGGTTGATCACACAGTTGGAGAGGATCACGTCGACGGAAGCGTCCTCGACGGGGAGCTTTTCGGCGTATCCCCAGCGGAACCTGACGTTCGGGATGTGATTCCGCCGGGCAGCCGCGCGTGCGCGCTGCAGCATCGCCGGGGTCATGTCCACCCCGATCACCCGCCCGGAAGGGCCCACCCGGCTGGCGGCCAGGAATGCGTCCAGCCCTCCGCCGGAGCCGATATCCAGCACCACCTCGCCGGGCCGCAGTTTGGCGATGGCCGTCGGGTTCCCGCAGCCCAGCGAGATCTCGGCGGCTTCGGCGGGCGCCGAGGCAATTTCCGCTGCGGAGTACCCGAGCTGGGTGGGGATCGGGGCTTCGGCGGTCCCGCTGCAGCAGCTCCCGCCGTTTCCGGCGGCGTCGCCGCAGCCGCAGGAGCCGGCTGCCCGCGCTGCGTAAGCGCCCTGGACTTGCTCCCGCATGGGCATCCGGCGCGTCCCGACCGCGGCAAAAATGCTGACCGTTGCCCGCCGCCCCTCGGCCTCGACCACGGTCTGCGAATCGACCGCGCAAGACTGCCCCGAGCAGGCGACCACCACGTTGACCAGCCCCGCCGCCTTGAACCAGGCATTCACCTGGCTGCGTTCGAAGCCCAGCCAGACGTCGGCCATCTCCTCCTTGAACCAGGCATGCGGGTGGGCGTCCATATCGGTGATCACCAGCCTGCCGCCCGGCCGCAGCACCCGCACCATCTCGCGGATCGACGCGGCCGGGTCTTCACAGTGGTGGAGGTACATGTTCGCGAAGACGGCATCCAGGCTCTCGCCGGGGAAGGGGAGGGCCAGCCCGTCTGCCTGCCGGATTTCGATGTTCTCGAAACCGGCCAGGTTCTTCTGCGCCACCTCCAGCATGGCCGGAGAGCCGTCGACCGCATAAACCTTTTTGACGAGCGGCGCCAGCCCGGCGGCAATGAACCCGGTGCCGGCGCCGATATCGGCCACGGCCATCTCCGGGCGTAAGTAGGCGCGGGCAATGGCCGCATCGCGGACGCCTTCGGTGAAATAGCCGGCGCGGATCGAATCCCACCGGCCGGCAACCTGCTCAAAATATTTGGATGAAGCCTGGGAGGAAGCCATTGCACCTCTCTTTAGGGAATAATCCCGGCTCGACTGCAGCCAGGCCGGTGGGTCATCCTTCCAGGCGCCGCGGCGCCTGGGCGGGTCTCCCGCAGCAGCCCGGCAGCCAGCCCTCGATCTGGTCTTTCAGCCAGAGGACGGCTTCCGGATTGACGCAGTAGCTAGTCGCCGGGCCGTCGATCTCACCCTCGATCAGCCCGGCCTCGCGCAGCACTTTGAGGTGCTGGCTGACGGTCGATTGGGCCAGGTTGGTGAGCCCGACGATATCGCCCGTGATGCAGGCCTGTTTCTCGGCCAGCGCCTGCAAAATCTGGAAGCGCGCCGGGCTGCCGAGGGCCTTCAGCATCCGCGCCAGGCGGTCCTCACTGGGGGTCAGGGGCCGGAGGGTTGGGTTGTGTTTGGTCATGTGCTCACCTCTATATCGTAATTATACGATATAGAGGAGGATTAGTCAATAGGTAATTGTAAGGGCACGGCATGCCGTGCCCTTACGTCAACAACCACGCCGCCGGTTCAATACCCGACGATCAGCCGGGGGAATTTGCGCCGGATTCCCGGCTGGCGAGGCTGATCCCGGTGCTGCTTGAGGTCGTGCTCCCCTCCGGCCCGATGCTGAAGACCGGCTGGTGGAAATAGACGATCGTGCAGGCGCAGGCGTTGGCGGCCGGGTCCTGCGTCAGCCAGTTATACTTCGGCTTTCCGACCGCCACCTGGTTGAACTGCGAGCTGGCATTCAGGGAAATGAAATGCCAGCCTCCGAAGCCGCCCATGTTTTCTTCTGGATCCTGTTATTCGATTGCCGGTAAATGGACCCGGTCTCTTTCTACCCCCACCCGAGTGCCGGATTGACGGAAATGACGATCGATATGATTACAATCTTTATAAGACCTTATATATCTCAATAATTTGGGTGATTTTACACCCCGCCTCGTTTGCTTAATCGGGGCTCTTATGGTATTTTGGGCTTACCGCGTATCGAGAAAGCTGGGAGAAAAGTGGAAACTGGATGGATCCTGCTTTGAAGCCCCGACGAATTGCCGCTGCCATCTCCGGGTATGTGTTCGCCCTGCTCGCCAACCTGGCTGCCCTCGGGCTGACGGCCGGGCTGGAGCCAATCCTGACCCCCAGCCCATTTCCGATCTTCGTGGCCGCCACCGCGCTCTCGGCCTGGTTCTACGGCGTGGGGGTGGGGGTCTTCTCCGCGCTGCTCGCCACCCTGGTCACCAACTACTTCTTCATGCCGCCGCGGTATTTGCTGACCCTGGGCAATGAGGACGTATCGCGCCTGGGCGTGTTCATGCTGGTGACCGCCATCGCGATATCGCTGATGCGCGCGCAGAAGCTGGCCGCCGAGGCGCGGGCTCACCTGGGAGCGATCGTCTCCTTCTCGGACGATGGCATCATTGGCGTCTCGCCCCAGGGCCTGATCACCGGCTGGAATACCGGCGCGGAGCGCATCTACGGCTACCCGGCCAGGGAGATGATCGGCCAGCCGATCCTGGGGATCGTTCCCGCGGAAAAGCAGCCCGAGATGCAAGCCGTTCTGGAGCGTGCCCGCGGGGGAACCCCCACCGAGCAGCTTGAGACCGTTCACCGGCAGCGCAGCGGGCAGCACATCGACGTCGCCGTCACCATCTCGCCCATCCGCAACGCCGCCGGCCAGACCACGGGCGCTTCGCTGATCGCGCGCAACATCACCGACCGGCGGCGGGCCGAGAAGGCGCTCCAGGAATATACGGAGCGCCTGCACCGGCTCTCCCAGCGGCTGGTCCAGGTCCAGGAGGACGAGCGCCGCTTCATCGCCCGCGAGATGCACGATGAAATCGGCCAGATCCTG
>JAJYJF010000352.1 GCA_021796375.1 Chloroflexota bacterium
GATTCTGAAGCGTTTGGAGAGGTTGGATATGGTCTGGACTCTGGGTATGCGCGGCTGCTCCGCACCGCAAAGGGCGCAGGCTCGACCGGCGGTGGCCGGTTGGCTGCAGCAGGTGAAATAAGATGGCGCGCGAGCAGATCCTGCTGGTTGTGCTGGTCGGCCTGCCGCTCATTTTCGTGGCAGCCAACCGCCTGCGGATGGACCTGGCCGGCCTGATCATCGCTGCCCTGCTGGGCGCTCTTCAGTTTTTCGGGTTAGGGATGCTCGGGCCGGCCGGAACGCCGCAGGCCGCCACCCAGGCGCTCTCCGGGTTTGCCCAGCCGGTGATCATCACGCTGATCAGCCTGTTTATCCTGACCCGCGGGCTCGATAAAAGCGGGGTCACCCGCTGGATCGCCGCGCGGGTGATCGCCCTGGGCGGGAATTCGGAACCGAAGCTGATCGCCGCCTTTGCCGGGGCCACCGCGCTGCTCTCGCTTTTTATGAACAACCTGGCCGCCGGGGCGCTGGTGCTGCCCAGCGCCATGGAAGCCGCCCGCCGGACGAAGATCCGCCCGAGCAAGCTCTTGATCCCGGTGGCTTACGGCAGCCTGCTGGGCGGGTCCGCCACGTATTTCACCACGGCGAGCATCATTATGAGCGGGCTGCTGCCGATCGCCAGACCCCCCCAGGCGGCGTTGAACGTCCTCGCCTTCACCCCCACCGGGGGCCTGATCGCCCTGGTGGGGATCGTCTACCTGGCGATCTTCGGCAGCCGGCTGCTCCCCGAGCGCGTCCCCGCCAGCGAGCAGCTCATCATGCGCCCCACCGGCCCTCAGCTCGAGGAGCTTTACCAGCTTCGCGACCGGCTGTGGGAAGCGAAGATCCAGAGCGGGTCGCCGCTGGTCGGCAAAACCCTCTCCGAATCGGGGATCGGCGAACGGTTAGGCCTGGCGGTCGCGGCGATCTGGCATGCCGACCACGCGGTATTTTCCCCGCATCCCTCCCATTCGATCCACTCCGGGGATATCCTCCTGCTGGTCGGCCACCCTGATCGGGTGGAGCAGTTGGGGAACCAGGGGGTGACGGTTGGCCGGGAGCCGCTCGGAGAGCCGTTCAAGCCCTCCGGGAGCGCCGGCCGCGACGTGACGTTCATCGAGGTGATGCTCGCCCCGCACTCCCCGCTCGAGAAACAGACCCTGAAAGAGCTCGATTTCCGGCGCAAATATGGCTTCACCGCGGTTGCCCTCTGGCACCAGGGCGCCAGCCGGCGGACGAACGTCGCCGATTTCCCGCTGGAATTCGGCGACAGCCTGCTAATGATCGGCCCGCGCAGCCGCCTGCCCGATCTCGAGCACAATCCGGATTACATCGTCCTCGAATCGGACCACGCAGACGACGCGATTCACCTCCGCAACGCGCTCATCAGTGCGGGGATCATCCTGGCGGCCATCGCCGCCTCGATCGCCGGTTTTCCGGTGTATCTGTCCGTCCTGATCGGGGCAGTGCTTTCCATCTTGCTGGGCGTCGAGAACGCCCAGGAAGCCTTCCGCTCGGTCGAGTGGACGGCGGTCTTCCTCATCGCCGGGATGTACACGGTCAGCCTGGCCATGGTGCAGACCGGCCTGGCCCGGGAGCTGGGGAATTTGATGACCGGCCTGGTCGCCCAGATGGGACCGCTGGGGCTGGCCGGCGGCGCTTACCTGCTGACCGCCCTGCTCACCCAGCTCATGGGCGGGCAGGTCACGGCCCTCGTCACCGGCCCGATCGCCATCAGCGCGGCCATCGCCATGGGCGCCAACCCGCAGGCGATCGCGGTCGCGACGGCCATCGGCTGCTCGGCATCCTTCCTCACCCCCATCGCTCACCCCGTCAACATCCTGATGATTGCCCCGGCGAACTACTCCTTCAAGGATTTCTTCCGGATCGGCTGGCCGCTGACCATCCTGAGCTTCGCCGCCCTGCTGCTCGGCATGGTCCTCTTCTGGCGGCTGTAAAGGGGAGCAGCCCGGGATGGATGCCGAGTTCGAAATGCGCGCATGGTCCGCAGCCGCCGGAAGCGCGCACGATGCCATGGCCCTGCCGGGTTAAACCATATGAGCTACTTTGAAGCCGGCGTTTACATGCCGCGCAACCACGAAAACCTGGGCACCCTCTGGCGCACCGCCTTACAGCTGGGGGCCAGCGGGCTGTTCACCATCGGCCGGCCCTACCGGCGCCAGGCGGCGGATGTCTTCCACGCCCCGGAAACCGTCCCCCTGCGCCATTTCGAGAACTTCGAAGCCTTCCTGAAAGCCCGCCCCAGCGGAGCGCTGCTGGTCGGCGTCGAGATGGGCGGGACGCCCCTTTCCGCGTTCACCCACCCGGAAAAGGCGATTTACCTGCTCGGCTCTGAGGATATGGGCCTCCCGGCCGCGGTTCTGGCCGCCTGCAACGCGCTGGTCTCGCTCGAATCGGTCCGGCAGGCGTCGTATAACCTGGCCGTCGCCGGCAGCATCGTGCTCTACCACCGCGTCTTTCTCTCGCATTCCACCCCTTGACCGGAGCCGCGGAATGGAATTTCCCCCACCTCGGCTGCGATTCCTGGGATTTCGACGCCGGGCAGGGGGACGGAACCTGGAGGATATTGCCCTGATTTGTCGCCCGGGCGTATAATCAGCGCTGGGGAAAAGGCCCAGAATGGGAGGGGACATGCGGCCTGACATCTCACACCACGCGCTGGTTTACCGGATCCTTTCGCTCTTCATCGCCGCGGCCGCGACCGCCTGCACGGTACAAACCGCCCGCCCGCCCGGACCGGTCCTGACGCCCATGCTGGAGAACCCCTCGCCGGCCCCCTCCGCGACCTCTGCCGTCCTTCCGGCATCCCCCACGCCAACCTCCAGCCCCCTGCCCAGCCTGCCCCCCGCGCAGGTCCCGCCTGCCGGGCAGGCCCCGGCCGGCTTTTACCGGCTGGAGCTGACCCTCGCCACCACATCCGATTGGACCAGCCTGGATTTCAACGATCCGCAGGCCGTGCTGGCCGAACGGCTGGTCGCCACGTCCGGCAGCCCCAAGATCGCGCGCCTGACCCCGGGAGAGATTTACCTTTCCCAGCCCCAGACGGCCGCGAAGGCCGGAAATTCCGCCAGCCTGACCGCTGAGCTGGCGATCGCCGCCCCGCTCACGGCGGACCGCCTGTCGCTGACCCTCAAACGCGGCGGGATCCCGGCGACGACGCTTACCGTCTCGGCTCAGATCAGGGGAGCATCCGTCTCGCTGCTCAGGC
>JAJYJF010000353.1 GCA_021796375.1 Chloroflexota bacterium
GCCCTTTGCCGGCTGGGAGATGCCGGTCTGGTACACCAGCGTATCTGAGGAGCATGCCGCGGTGCGCGGCGCGGCGGGGCTGTTTGACGTCTCGCACATGGGCGCCTTTGAGGTCTCGGGCCCGCACGCCACCGCCTTCCTGGACGTGATCGGGTCCAACTATGCCGCCTGGCTGGAGCCGGGGCAATCTTGCTACGGCTACCTGGCTACCCCCGCGGGGGAGCTGATCGACGACTTTATGATCTACCGGCGGGGACCCGAGCAGTACCTGCTGGTGGTGAACGCCTCCAATGAGGACAAGGACTGGGACTGGCTGACGGCCGTCAATGAGGGGCGCGTCCGGATCGACGCGCAGCGGCCGTGGGTGAAATCCCCGGCCCGGGCCACCCTGCGCAACCTGAAAGACCCCGCCGCGGGCGCCGACCAGCTGCGGGACCTGGCGCTCCAGGGACCGGCTTCCCTCGCCATCCTGCAGGCCTGCACCTCTGACCCGGCGGTACGCTTCGCGCCGGGGCAAATCCGGCGCACGGACCTGGCCGAGGTGGAGCTGGGCGGCATGCGGGTGGTGGCGGCGCGCACCGGTTACACCGGGGAGGAGATGGGCTTTGAGCTGTTCGTGCACCCCGACCAGCAGGTGGCCTTCTGGAACCTGCTCCTGGAGCAGGGGAAGGGGCTGGGGATCAAACCCTGCGGGCTGGCCGCGCGCGACAGCACGCGCACCGAGGCCGGGCTGCCCTTGTACGGGCACGAGCTGGCCGGGCATTACAGCATCTCCCCGGCCGAGGCAGGCTTCCCCGGCTACGTCAAGTTCCACAAACCCTTCTTCATCGGCCGGGAAGCGCTCTTGCAGGGCGACCGCAACCGCCAGCGCGAGCTGGTGCGCTGGCGCATGGACCAGAAGGGGGTGCGCCGGCCGGGGACCGGCTCGCCGGTGGCCAACCGGCTCGGCCAGGTGATCGGCTGGGTGACCAGCTGCTCGATCGACAGCAACGGGTACCTGCTGGGGCTGGCCATCGTCGACCGCCGCTACGCCCGGGAGGAGACGGGGCTGTCCATCTTTGTCCTGCCCGAGAAGCCCCTGCCGGAAAAGCAGAAGCCGGACCTGGCGCCGGGGGACAAGGTGCTCCTGCCCGTCCCGGCCACCGTCCTGCGCCGCTTCCCCGAGAAGAAGCGCATGTAAGCCTCTCCGAGGTTCAGAGAGCAGACCAAAAAACAAAGCGCCGCAGTCGCGGCGCTTTGTTTTTTGGAACCCCCCCTCGCAAGCTTGCGTTGATCCGGCCGTCAGGCCGGAAGGTTCTGCAGGATCTCAAAATCGGTGCTGATCGCGGCGGTATCGCGCACGGTGGCGGCCACCGAGCAGTATTTTGTTTGTGAAAGCTCGATTGCCTGGGCGACCGCTTTCTCCGTCAGATCCGGCCCGGTCAGCCGGTAATGGATGCTGATCTTCCGGTAGGTCCACGGCGGGTTCGGGTCCTGCTCGCCGGTCACGTTGATCTCAAAATTGGTAAGCTGCAGTCTTTTCTTGCTTAAAATCTCCACCACGTCAACCGCCGAGCAGGAAGCCACGGCGATCAACAACAGCTCGGACGGTTTGATGCCCACACCCTCATCGGCGGTGGACAGCACGACCGAATGGCAGGTGGAATCAATCCCAATAAACTGCTTTCCATCGATCCACTTAACGGTTGCGGTTGACATTTTGCTCCTATCGATACCTCTGTGCCCCTTCACTGTAAATGGGTCGGACGCTGAACCAGATCATCATTTGAAATCTTTTTAATTCGCGCTCGCCACATGCCGCCTGACGGGGTATCAGGCCGCCTTGTCGAAAAGATGATGCTGAATGGATAATTTCTCTACAGGGTTCTGATGCACCCCCTCGGGAACCCCACCCGTCTCTGGCTGGCGCACGGCCAGCCTTCCGGTCAGCTCGCTCAGGAGAAGCGCCCGCTCGAGCCGCACCCGCCCCCGGAGCTGTACGAGCTCGCGCCGGCGTACGCACCGGACGAACCGGATGCAAAGGCGGAGACCTTCTTCTGGGTATCCGGGCTGGAGCATTCGGGGCAGGCCGGCGGAAGCTTTGTTTCCGACAGCCGGGCGATAATCTCGAATGTTGAGCCACAGGTATTGCAACGATATTCGTAAATGGGCATTTCTATTTCCTCAAAGTTTCAATCAAGATGCTTTCTCCAGTATAGCATCTCTCCCCGAGAACCCAAGAACAGATGACACTCCCGAGGATGTGAAGAATGTCACTATCTTCCAGCGGGGGTGAGACCGGCCGGGCAGGCTGGAGCCGCGATCCGGGACCACAGAGCACTCTAGTAAGATGAAAAGGGTGGCCGGTGCAGCCCCGCCCCGGCAGGACAAGGCTCTAGGGGCTGTCTGCGGGTGAGACAGCCCCTAAACCGCCATCCCCCCAGGGATGGCGTCCGCTTTGAGCAGTCCGGAAGGGGATCGATCCCTCGCGCGGGTTACTACCGGGCTGCGCGGATCTTGGGTCCGCTGAGCGGCGCGCCGAAGAGCGGGGCAAAAACGCAAAAATCAAACACCCCGGCTACCAGGGGCACGAGTCCCACAATCGCGAGGATCGTTCCAGCAGTGTTGGCCAGCCCAAAGATGCCGCCGATAATCAACGCCAAACCAACCACGATCCGGATGATCCGGCCTGTAGTCGATGCCAGGAATTTCACAAAACCGTTCATTTTCCATCTCCTTTTGTTTCTCTCGGTTATTTTTAACTATAGTATAAGGGGATACCTCCGATCTGTCTGTGACAATGTCACATAGCGGGGCAGGCTATCCCGCCAGGTTGGCGCCGATCAACCGGCCGATGGCAAATGTGATCCCCGCGGCCGCCAGGCCGAACAGCACCTGCCGGGTCCCCGAATAGAACACGTTTCGGCCGGTGAAGAGCGTGATCCCCGCGCCGATCACAAACAGGCCGACGCCGCTGAGGGTCATGCTGGTGAGGATGGCCGGATTGCCGTGCAAAAACGTGAATGAAATCACGGGCAGGATGGCGCCCAGGGCAAAGAGGAAGAAGGATGTGATCGCCGCCACCCAGGCTGATCCGCCCAGCTCGCCCGGATCGACGCTGAGCTCTTCCCGCGCGAGGGTATCCAGCGCCGAATCCGGGTCCTGGAGGATGCGCTGGGCGATCCGGCGGGCATCCTCCCTGGGGATGCCGCGCGCCTCGTAAATCAAGGCCAGCTCCTCGGCTTCCTCCTCGGGTGCGGCAGC
>JAJYJF010000354.1 GCA_021796375.1 Chloroflexota bacterium
AGCGCCGTCATGGCCGGGTGCCCATCCGGAAGGAGATAAAAATTCGCGGCGACGAGCAGCAGCCCCGGGACGACCACCCCGCCCAGCAGCAGGATCCCGCGCCGGAATGTGACGTTCCTGACCCGGCTAAAGAGCGTGCGGAAGGGCGGCAGCACAAAGATGAACAGCAGGCTGAGCAGCAGCGCCGCCGCGACGACCGCCGCGCCGTACAAAATGAGGATCAGGGGGCGGTTCAACCCCCAGAAGCGGTAATAGCTGAATGCCAGGAGGACCAGCGTCCCGGCCAGGAGGGCCGGGAGGATCAGGTCCAGCAGGAAGACCGTGAAGATCTTCAAGCGGCTCCAGGTGGTTTTTTTAGGGAGACTGGTTGCAGGGTCTGGTGCGGTCATGGCGGCTCGGGGTTTCGGGATAACACTGCCAGCAGGGCAGGCGGAGCGATCTACCGGTGAGGCTGTTTCGCTGAGGCCATCCTTCCCGGTTGCGCGCCCATCCTGGCGAACAGAGGGTCGGACAGAATAGGGGTATTATAGCTGGATCGCGTGGAGAATTGTACCGCGAATCACAAACGGCGGGGCAGCCCGGTGAAAGCGCCAGGCTGCCCCGCGTCCGGGAACGCGGGCATGGTCACCGCGGCGGTCGCTGAATCTCGATCGGGCAGCCAGGGACCGGATGCCGGGTAGGGCTGCCTTCCCGGAAAGGCGCCGGTCATGAGACGGCCGGCAATTAACCAGACCTGCGCCATGCGGATGAGCTCATCCGCGGGCGCAGGTTTTTCCCGCCCCGCGCCTGCATCAGAGTTTCTGGCGGGAGGGCGGAAACGTGCTGATCGGCGAGGTCTCGATGGTCAACGATGACGAGGCGGATAACCGCTTTCTGGATCCGATCGGGCGCTTCCCGGCCATCGAGGTAGACGTCCTCCCCGCGCACCTGCCGCGCGCCGATTCCCCCCGCTATGACCGGGCGGGCCAGTCGGGCCTGCCGGGGCGGCGCGTTCCTGCCTCAGGCGGCTCTCGCCGCGGCGACCTCTTCTTGCAGGCGGGCGAGGCGCGCCTCGCGCTCGTCCGCGAAGCGCTCGATGCCGGCCAGCACCCACTCGGGTGAGAGGTGGGCCTCCTCGATCACCTCGGAGAGCTCGCCGCCGGTGCGCCAGCGGTCGTCCCAATCCGAGGAGAGCGCGTACTCCCCGGCCAGGGCGTTGAACATCCACTTTCCCATCGAGGCGCGCGATTGGGTGGTGATCACGGTGGAGTTGGCCCGGTCGGCGGGCGTCACCACCTGCGCGCGGTACTCCGCAGGCTGGAGGGCGAACAGCTCCGGGCTGGTCACGCAGACGAGCTTCACGTTCCGCCCGCGCTCCGCGAGAACGGGCAACAGCTTCACCAGCGAAGCCATGGCGCTCGTCCCCTGCGCGTAGAAGGTCCCCTCCTGGGGCTTGCCGGGCTGGTAGCTGCGCACGATATAGGCGCCGCGCGCAGCCGCGAAGTGCGCGGGCATGCCCAGGGCCTCCCGGTCGGGGATCGGGATGGGCGGGCGGGTGAGGTGCAGCGCCACGATCGGAGCCTTCTCGGCCAGCGCCGCGCCCAGGAGCACCGGCACTTCGTTGTACTCCCACGGGTGAAGGTTAATGACTGACCCCTCCGGAAACAGCTGGGTGACGCCCGGCTCGAAGATGCCGAAATGCGTGCGGCTGTCGTCGGCCGTCTCCGGCCCGGAATGCCCGGCGATCCACAGCACCTTGCCGACCTTCCAGTCGCAGTCCTGCGCCAGCTGGCTGAGGAGGCGCATCGCGCCGTACTTGAGGTAGGAGAACGAGCCGTAGGTGGAGCAGGCGCCCCAGAACCCGGCAAACTCCGCCCGCGGGTCGGTGGCGAAGTTGACCGTCGCCAGCCCGGCCAGCATCCCCGCGTTGGCAAATTCGGTGATGCCCTGCGGCAGGAGCACGCCCTCCGGGTTCGCGGTGCGCTCGTACCAGCCGTAGCCGGGGAAATCCCCGTAGGCCTTGCCGAACCCGGAGACGTTGGTCGAATCGGCCAGGTCCGCCGAGCAGGCGATGAAGAGCGGCTGGCCGTAGTGCTCGTGCCCGAAGGCGTTGGCCCAGGCGCCCCACCTGGCCAGCGCCGCGCGGTTGGCGGCGGATGTCCCCGGTTTGGCGAACAGGTCCGCGGGGTAGTGCTCGAAATCGTACAGGCGTGGGTCGAGGAAGGGGTTGCCCCGTCTCATCGAATCTACATCAGATGAACCGGGGTTGCCCCGCTTCATCGAATCTACATTATTAGATGAAACATTAGATGAGACGGGGCTGCCGGTCGCGCCCAGGCGGAAGGTCCCGCCGGGCAGCTCGTCCGGGACGCACTCGCCCAGCGCCACCAGGCGGCCGGCGAGATAGTCCACCAGGGCCCCGTCGCGCGCCAGGACGCCCATCACCACCTGCAGGTTGGCGGCGAACTCCGCCCGCAGCGCGGCCGGGTCGGCGGGCGCGGGATTGCCGAAGTTGGCAAACTCCGCCCCATATTTTTCGCAAAACGCTTTCTTGGTCTCCCAGAAGGCGGGGGAGTTGAGCGGGTGCGGGGTGCCGTGCGAGGCGTTGTCGTACTTGCCGTAGCCGCGCCCTTTTCTGGTCTTGAACCAGGCGGCGGTGGGGGCGCCCTCCGGGTTGGGGCTGGCGGTGCTCGCCAGGATCGTCCCGGCCACCGGCTCCCAGTCCATGCCCTCGGGGGTGCCGAACACCCGCCAGCCGTGCGAAGCGAACCAGTCCTGGGGCGTGCCGTAGACCACGCTCGAGAAGCGCCGGTCGTCGATGCCGAAGTCGTTCCAGTCGACCAGGAAGTAGAGGTTATCCAGCCCCAGCCCCCAGGCGGAGTTGAGCGTCTCATGCACCCCGCCGGGGGTGAGCCCGCCCTCGCCCTCCAGGGCGAACACGCGCACGCTCCCGGCCCCGGCGCGCTTGAGCGCAAAGGCTTCGCCGGCCGCGGCCGGGGAGCCGTGTCCGGAGGGACCGGTGTTGAACTTGAGGAAGAGCGTCTTGCCCGCCATCTCGGCGTGGCCCGAGAGCCCCCCGCGGCGGCGGAAACCCAGGAGGTCTTCCCAGGTGAGAGCCTGGCGGGCGGGGTCCGGCACGGCGTAGCGCTCATCGCCGGTCTGGCGGTATTTGATGCGCAGCGCCTCGTTGAAGACCGCCAGGGTGGAATAGACGAGCGGGATGGTGTGCCCGGCGGAGAGCA
>JAJYJF010000355.1 GCA_021796375.1 Chloroflexota bacterium
CGGTGATCGCCGTGGCGGCGCTCGCCTACCTGCTGATCGCGCGCGGCAGCTACAAGCAAACCCAGAACCTGATGCTGATCGCCTGCCTGTTCTTCCTGACCTACATCGTTTCGGCGGTGAAGGCCAAGCCAGATTGGGGGCTGGCGCTGGGGAACCTGGCCTTCCCGCACGGCGTCGCTTTCACCCCGGCCTACATCAAGAACTACCTGGTGATCGGGATGGGGGTGCTTGGTACGACGGTGACCCCCTGGGGCCAGTTTTTTATCAGCAGCTTTGCCTCCGATAAGAATATCGAGCGCGGAAAGCTCTTTTTCTCCCAGCTAGAAACCTACTGGGGCGCGTTCCTCACCAATTTCTTCTCATTTTTCATGATCGTGGCTACCGCGGCGACGCTCTTCGTGCGCGGGATCCCGCTCACCTCGGGCGACCAGGCGGCGATGGCCATCGAGCCCTTCGCCGGTCAGCTCGCCGGGACCCTTTTTGCGGTCGGCATCCTCAATGCCGGGTTCATGGGCATCGTCACGATATCCCTCTCGACCGCTTATGCGTTTGCCGAGTTCTTCGGGCTTTCGGGCAGCCTGAACGACCCGGTGGCGCAAAGCCGGCCCTTCTATATCCTCTTCCTGGCCCAGCTGGTCGTGGCCGGCCTGGTGATTTACCTGCCCGGCGTTTCGCTGTTCGGGGTCGTCGTCGCCAGCCAGGTGCTGAGCGCGGTGATGCTGCCGCTCATCTTCTACTACCTGATCCGGCTGACCAGCAACCGCAGTCTCATGGGGGAGCACGCGAACAGCGGCTTTCAAAAATGGTTCGCGACGATCGCCTCCGGGATCATCCTCGTCGCGGGGATTTTCACCGTGCTGACCCTCTTTGTTCAGTTTTAACGCGGACAGCAATCAATTTTTACTATAAAATATCTATATTGGTCATTTTAACGGCCGGGGGTGAGCATCGATAGGTCGCTCCCTCCCGGCTGCATGAATGAAGCGTGGGGGGCGATATGGATTTTCACTGGTCCGAAGAGCAGGAGCTGCTCGTCCGCAGTCTGACCGAGCTTCTGGAGCGCGAGGCTCCGGAGAGCCGGATGGCCGAGCTGGATGAAAAACACGAGTTCCCATACGGGCCCTGGAAGGCCCTGGCCGACAACGGCATCCTGGGGTTGGGCGTCCCCGAGGAGTACGGGGGTACCCCGGCGGATATCCAGACCATGACCCTGGTCTGCGAGACGCTCGGCCGCGAGGCTTTCTCCCTGGGGATCATCTACTCGCTGGGGATGATCACCATCCGCGACATCCTGCAGTTCGGCTCGCCGGAGATCCGGGAGAAGGTGCTCGGCGGCCTGGTCCGCGGCGACCCGCCGGTGGCGCTGGGGATCACCGAGCCGCAAGCCGGCTCGGATTCCGCTGCCCTGCGAACCACGGCCACCTACGACGGGGAGGATGTGGTCTTCAACGGGCAGAAAATGTACTGCACCCTGGGGGAGATCTCCAAGCACATCCTGCTGATGACCCGCGACCAGGCGATCGACAACCCTTACCGCGGGATCTCGATGTGGCTGCTGCCCACCGATACGCCGGGGGTCCGCTTCAACCAGCTGTCGAAGGTGGGCTGGTGGTGCGTGCCGTCGTACGAGGTGTTCATCGAGGATGCCCGCGTGCCGCGGTCGAGCCTGATCGGCGAGGAAAACTTCGGCTGGCCGCAGCTGATGGCCAATTTTGAGATCGAGCGGCTGGCGCTGTGCGCGGCATCGCTCGGGGCGGCGGAGGCGGCCTACGCGGACGCCTCCATGTACGCCAACCAGCGCGTCCAGTTCGGGCAGCCGATCGGCTCGTTCCAGGCCGTGCAGCATAAGATTACCGACATGGCGGTCAAGATCGAGAACATGCGCGGCTTTATCTACAAGACCGCCTGGATGATGGACCAGAATATGTCGGTGCGCACCGAGCACGCGATGTGCAAGCTGTACGTGGCGCAGGCTTCTTACGAGGTGATTGACGACGCCATGCAGCTTTTGGGCGGGCTGGGCTACATGATGGCCCACCGCGTCCAGCGGCTGTGGCGCGATATCCGCCTGATGCGCATCGGCGGCGGAACGGACGAGATCATGTACAACATCGCCGGCCCGCAGCTCCTCAAGCAGGCCCGCCGCTAGTTTCGAAACGAGGGGTGCTGGATGAAGATCGTGGTGTGCGTGAAGATCACGCCGGACGCCGGGGATATCGAGGCCCGGCCGGACGGCTCAATTTCTCTGGAGAAAGCGGAGTGGACCATCGGCGGGCTGGACCTGCAGGCCGTCGAGGCGGCCGTCCAGCTGGCGGAGGCCACCTCGAGCCAGGTGATCGCCCTCTCGGCCGGCCCCTCCCCGGTAGGCTCTTCCAAGCTCAGGAAGGACCTGCTTTCGCGCGGGCCGGACGAGCTGGTGCTGGTGGTGGACGAAGCCCTGCGCGGGGCCGATACGGCCGCCACCGCGGCCGTGCTGGCCGCCGCGGTGCGCAAGATCGGCGGTGCGGACCTGGTGCTCGCCGGCGAGGGCTCGGCCGACCTGTACTTCCAGCAGGTTGGGCTGCAGCTCGGCGAGCGGCTCGATCTGCCGACGCTCAACGCGGTCACCCGCATCGCGCTCGAAGGGGACCACCTGCTGGTCGAGCGCACCCTGGAGGATGCGGTGGAGGTGCTCGAGGCGCCGCTGCCGGCGGTCCTCTCCCTGGCGGCCGAGGTCAACCAGCCGCGCCTGCCGACCATGAAGATGATCCTGATGGCCGGGAAAAAGCCGGTCACCCAGTGGAGCCTGGCCGACCTGGGGATCTCTTCCCCGCTGGAGGAGTCCATCCAGGTGATCTCAACGCAGGCCCCCCCGCGCCGGCAGCGCAAGCAGGTGGTCATCACCGGTGCGGCCGGGGAAGCCGCCGCGGCGCTGGCGGGATACCTGGGCAAAGAGGGAATTATCTAGGAGCAACCCATGACAGATGATGGGGAATGGTGGGTATTCTCGGAAAAGCCCGGGCTGCTGGCCGAGCTGATCGGCGGCGCGCGAGCGCTCGCCGCTCAGACCGGGGGTGAGGTGGCCGCGATTGTGTTCGGGCCGCGGCCCGAAGCGGAGCAGGCAGCCGCCCGCGGCGCGGACCGCGTTCTGTGGCTCGGCGAGCCGGCCCCGGATCAGCTGGTGGACGAGATCGTCCCCAGCCTGGCGCAGCTGGCGGCCTCTCTCCGGCC
>JAJYJF010000356.1 GCA_021796375.1 Chloroflexota bacterium
GTGCTGGCCGCCATCACCTGCGACGATTTTGTCAACCACGGCCTCTTCGGCTACCCGGTCGAAGACATGTACATGCTGGCTTACGAGCACGTCCGCTACGCCGGGGACGCGGTGGTGGCGGTCGCCGCCGAAGACGAAGAAGCGCTCGAGGCCGGCCTGCGGGCGATCGACCTGGAGATCGAGCCGCTCCCGGTCCTCTCCGACCCGCGCGAGGCCCTGGCGCCGGGCGCGCCCCTGGTCGGCCAGCAGCCGCCCGACGCCCCGGATTATCCGCGCGGCAACCTGCTGACCCACTATATTGTTCGCAAGGGCGATCCGGAAGCGGCGCTCGCCGGTTCCGCCGCGGTCGTGGACGAGCATTACGCCACGGCCCACCAGGAGCACGCCTACCTCGAGACGGAGGGCGCGCTGGCGGTCCCCTGGCCCGCCGGCGGCCAGCCGGGGGTGACGGTCTACACCCCGTCGCAGAGCCCGTTCGTCAACCGCGACAACCTGTGCAAAGCGCTCGGCCTGGGCAAGGAAGACGTGCGCGTCATCCAGCCGCCGGTTGGGGGCGCCTTCGGCGGCAAGGACGACCAGATCTACCAGACCAGCGGCCAGGTGGCGAAGCTGGCCCTGCTGACCGGCCGCCCGGTGCGCATGACCTTCACGCGGGAAGAGTCGATGATCTTCTCCTACAAGCGCAACCCGATGCAGGTGCATATCCGCCTGGGAGCCGACCGCGAGGGCAGCCTGCTTGCCAGCCAGGTGAGCCTGCTGGTCGACAGCGGCGCCTACTCGGCGATCACCCCATTCGTCGCCTGGCGCGGGACGATCCATGCCATGGGCCCGTACCGCTACCCGGCCTGCCACGTGGATACCGACGTGGTCTACACCAACAACGGCTACACCGGGGCGTTCCGTGGCTTCGGCAACACCGAGGTGACCGCCTGCATCGAACAGGCCGTCGACGAGCTGGCCGGGAAGCTCGGCGTGGACCCGCTGGATTTCCGCCTGCGCAACTGCCTGCGCTCGGGAGACACCACCCCGCACGGCCAGCCCCTGGGAGACGATGTGGCCCTGGCCGAATGCCTGGAAAAGGTGCGCGAGCTCTCGGGCTGGGACCGCAAGCGGGCCGCGATCCGCCAGGCGCAGGCCCGGCCGGCGCAGCCGGGGGAAATCCGGCGCGGGATCGGCGCCGCGGCCTTCTTTCACGGGATCTCCCTGGGCGCGGAAGGCGCCGATTCGGCGGCCTGCACCCTCTCCGTCAACGAGGACGCCAGCCTGACCCTGACCTCGGGCCTGACCGACTACGGCCAGGGCTCGCGCACGGTTTACACCCTCATCGCCGCCGAGGCCCTCGGCCTGCGCCCGGAGCGCATCCACATGCTGCGCCCGGATACCGGCACGGCGCTCGAATCCGGACCGTCGGTCGCCTCGCGCCAGACGGTGGTCGGCGGCAACGCCGCCCGCGATGCCGCCCGGCGCCTGAACGGCCTGATCACCGCCGCCGCGGCTGACCTGCTGGGCTGCCAGGTCGAGCAGGTCGCGCGCCAGGGCGAGCAGTACATCGGCCCGAGCGAGGAACCGGCCTCGTTCGAGCAGGTGGCCAGCCACGCCCGCCGGATGGGGATGATTCTCTCCGCGCACGCCCGCTGGGGAGTGCCCGACATCCACTGGTCTTTCGAGACCGGCCGCGGGCGGCCGTACTTCGCCTATCATTTTGGGGCCCAGGTGGCCGAGGTCGAGGTGGATACCGGCACCGGCAAGGTCGCGGTGACCGGGATGTGGGCGGCGCACAACAGCGGGACGGTGATCTTCCCCCAGGGAATCCTGGGGCAGCTCTACGGCGGGATGGCGCTCGGTCTGGGGTACGCGCTGATGGAGCGGGTGAATTACGACCAGGGCTACATCCAGGAGACCAATTTTGACGAGTACCTGATCCCGACCGCCATGGACGTGCCGGACTTTGCCGGCGCGTTTGTGGAGAAGCCGTTCGACTCCGGGCCGTATGGGGCCAAGAACATCGGCGAGCCGGCCATGGTGCCGAGCGCCCCGGCGATCCTCAACGCGATCGCGCACGCCACCAGGAGGCGGGTGCGCAGCCTGCCGGCCAACCTCGAGCGCGTGCTGCTGGGACACGACCTACGCAAGGAAGGCTCGAACCTGGCGTGCAAGCTGGGGTTGGGCCGGCGAGATTGACCCGGCCCTGGCCGCCCCTCCCGCGCCGCGGGGAGCCACGCCGCTGGCCGGCGCCGCATCCCCGGGCGGCGGAGGCAAAGGCGCCCGGAAGCAAATGAACCGATCCCGACCCTGAGCCAGACCCCCCGCCGGGCGAATAAAAATGGGGCCGTCTCGTGAGGAGACGGCCCCTGAGAAAGAAGATCCCCTTACTTGGCGCCGAGCCCGATTAAGACGGCCGAGCCATCCTCCGCCTGACCCACGACCCGGAACTGGAACCCGTAGGTCATCGTTTGGACGCTGGCCGACGGAGCTTTCGAGCTCCAATAGCTGAGGGAATCGTCGAAGTTCGGCACGGCGTTGCCGCCGGGGTAATTTCTGATGATCCCCCAGTAGCTGAGGGTCGCGTCAACGACTTTGTCGAGGCCGAATGCCGCATCGTAGCTCTGGATGCGCGTGCTCCAGGGCAGGCTGCCGTATTTCTGAAGCGGCGGGCGCAGCATGGGCTGCTTGTGCGCGTCGACCACCAGCAGGAACCCGCTTCCGGGATGCACCCCGGTCCAGTTGTCTGTGTAAGCCATATCCCGGTACCAGAGCAGCACTCCGGGCTGGTAGGCAAACCACATGGGCTGGTTGGGATTTTCGGAATAGGGGTCGAAGCTGTACACGTTGTTCAGCCCGTTATCGAAATTGACGATCGTTGTGTCGCCGTAAGCGGTTTCCATTGCCCGGCTGTTGCGCAGCTCCAGCAGGTAGTACTGGGTCTTCAGGCTGGATCCCTGCTGCCGCGTCCAGCCGGCAGCCGTCCAGGCCGGATCGAGGGTCTCTACGTCGTCGGTGAACACCGCGCTCCCATCGGCGGTGACCGAGATGTCATCGACGTAGAAACCGGCCATGGTGGTTCCCCAGTCGGTCATATAGCGGAACTGGAGCAGGATGTTCTGCCCGGCATAGGCGCTTAAATCGGCCGTTTTGAGAACCCAGCCGCCGCTGTTCCCGGTAAAGCCGGGCAGGTTTGCGGCGATGGACAGCATTCCCTGCGGATCGATC
>JAJYJF010000357.1 GCA_021796375.1 Chloroflexota bacterium
GGCATCCACACGACCGCCATGGGAAAGGTGCTCCTGTCGTTCAAGCCGGATGATTTCATCCACCGGTTTATCAAAGAGTCCGGGCTGCCGCGCTATACTCCCCGCAGCATCACTGACCCGGCCAGGCTGTGGGAGCAGGTCGCCGCGATCCGCCGGCAGCACTACGCGATCAACGACGGCGAGCAGTTCGACGAGGTGGGATCGGTCGGCGTGCCGATGCGCGATGCGAAGGGCCGGATCAGCATGGCGGTCAGCCTGGCCTATCCGAGACACTTGATCGATGGATATAGCCTGCATCTGGAAGACCTGATCTCACTGGCGAACGAGGTGGCCCGAGAGATTGAGAAGCGCATCGGGAGCACCTACTTACCGGGAGATGAAGGATGAAGCTGTATATTGCGGTGGATGGAGAAGGCGCCAGCGGTGTGGCGACCGCTAATGAGATGGTTCCCAACCGGCCGGGGTATGAGTTCGGGCGGCGCATGATGACGCTGGATGTGAACGCGGCCGTGGCCGGTGGTTTCGATGGTGGGGCCGATGAAGTGGTGGTCAACGATTCGCACTGGCAGATGAACAACGTCGAAATGGAGCTGCTGGACCCGCGAGCCGATCTGATTCGCGGCGTGGGGAAACACCTGGGGATGGTTGAAGGAATTGATGAGGGTTTCGACGCGGCTTTCTTTATTGGTTTGCACGCCCGGGCGGGAGGCTCCGATGGGGTCGGCAATGAGACGATCTACGGCCGGGAGGTCATCGGAATCCGCATGAACGGAAATCTGGTGGGCGAAACCGAAATTAATGCGGCGGTTGCCGGTTATTTTGGCGTTCCCGTGGTGATGATCTCCGGAGATAACATACTTTGCGAGGAGGTCCGCCAGACGTTGCCCGAGGTGGAAACGGCGGTGGTGAAATATGCCATCAACCGCTTCTCCGCCCGCTGCATCTCCCTGGAAAAAGCGCATGGTTTAATCCGGGAAAAAGCGGCTAAAAGCCTGCGGGAGGTTTCCCGGCACAAATCGTTTTTCGTCGAGGGACCTGTGGAGTTCGAGGTGGAGTTTATGTCTACGGCTGAAGCCAGCCTGGCCAGCCTCATGCCTGGCAGCGTGCGCCGGAGCCCGCGCTGCGTGGCTTATACCGGCAAAGACGTGATCGAAGCGCGCAAGGGACTGTTTTCGGTGTTGATCATTGGGGCCAGCGCCTCAAACGATATTTACGGGTAGAGGGTCGTACCGATGCCGGTTTTTCACCTCGGGTTCCCATCGCCCAGCATTGCTGATCTGCAGATGAAAGAGAATGCCAGCCTGGCCCGGCTGGCTGAGGTGCTTGGTTTTGATGTGCTGTGGCATTCGAACGAGCGCTTTCACCGCGAGATGTTCATCCGGATGGCTTCTTCAGCCATAGCAACAGAGAGAATTGGCATCGGCGGCGCCGTCGTCGAGCCGTTTGCCGTACACCCGGCAGTGACCGCCCAGTCGTTGGCCACCCTGGATGAGCTCTCCGGCGGGCGGGCCACCCTGGCTCTTGGGGCCGGAGGCTCCGGCTTTCAGATGATGGGGATCAACCGGCGGCATTCAGCCCGGGCGATCCGTGAAACCTATGGGGTAATACGGGGATTACTTACCGGCGAAGCAGTCGATTTTGACGGCGAGCAGATTCAGGCGCATGCCGCCCGCCTCCAGTTCAGCCCTGGCCGCCGGATCACTTTATGGGTCGCCACGCGTGGCGATTGGACGCTCGAGAACAGCGGCAGGTATTCGGAAGCGGTAATGATCGCCACCAATGCCTCCCCGCGCGGTCTCTCGGTGGCGATCGAGCTTATCAAAAAGGGTGCAGAGCAGGCCGGCCGGTCCATAAATGACATTCGCCTGATGGCGCGCGTGGACACCTGCGTCCACGCGGATTGCGATAAGGCGTACCAGGGTGCGAGGCCGATGGTCGCCCGCTTCCTGGCCAACAGCTACCCTGACGACAGCTTCATCCGCCGGGCCGGCCTGGAGGTACCACCGGAGGTGGAAGCACTGCTGGCCCGTAAAGACCCGGGCTTGCTGCCGCAGATTGCCCAGGCCATACCCGAGACGTTTATCTCAGCCTTCTGCTGGGCCGGCACGCCTGGGATGGTCGCCGAGCAGGTCATTGAAGTTGCTCGGGCGACGGATATCCGCGAGTTCGGCTTCTGGCTCCTGCTAGCTCCCGGGCAGAGCCGGGAGGAGGCAGCCAGACTGCTCGCCGGTGAGGTGCTTCCACTCGTTCGGGCCGGCATGAGCGGGTAAGCCCTCAAAGGAGTACTGCTTTACCAGATTGAATCCGGGTTAGCGCTTTGAGAGGAGATCATTCATGCGATCCCTTTTTTATTCCGCGGAGCGTATGGCGCAGGCCATGGACGAGGCCGGGATCCAGGCGCTGGTGGCCAATACAGCCCCCAATATCCAGTACCTGACCGGCTACCGCCGGGGAGGGGATAGCCTGGCCATCGTTCGCAGGGATGACCTCGCCCATCCCGACCTGGTCGTCAATTCCACGAACCTGGATTACGATCTGGAAGACCCTCACGAGGCTGTCGGAATCCACGCGTTCGGTTTCTTCGCCCGCACCTTCACCGAAGGCGCGCTGCTGGACGAGCGGGAGGCGTTTGTCAAGCGGATGCACCATGCCTCCGCTAAACAGAAATCGCGTTGGGATGTGGCCGCCGACCTGCTCCGATCCGGGAAGCTCATGTCCTCCCGTATCGGAGTCGACGGGACGTTGGATTCTGCCGCCCCACTCGTGACGCTGCTGCCTGATCTGCAAGTCATCAGCGTGCCCGATCATTTCCGCCGCTTGCGGATGGTCAAGACCGGAGAAGAGGTCGAGCGGCTGGCCGAGGCGGCACGAATCACCGAGCAAGCTATTCTCGCCAGCGCCCTGAGCGCCAGCCTAGGGACGACGCAGCGGCAGCTGGCACGCACCTACAGCCAGGCGGTTATCGCGGCGAACGCCTATGTTCGCTCGGATAATGCCTCAATAGGGCGGGGATCGGCGCTGGGCAACCTGAACTCACCGCGAGACCTGGTGGAGGTAGGGAGCATCCTGCGGTACGATGTGGGCGCGCACTACGAGGGGTACGCCTCCGACCTGGCGCGCTGTTTTGCTTTCGAGCAGGTGGGTGAGAAGGCGCAGCGGATCTACAGCGGGCTACTGTCCGGCTTCGAGAAGGAGCTGACGCTCATCCG
>JAJYJF010000358.1 GCA_021796375.1 Chloroflexota bacterium
GGATGGAGGACCAATCCCAGTGGTCTGCTTTCGGCCACCAGGGCCAGGTCTCGACTTCGGCGGCCGTCTGGGCCTCGGAAAGCGGGTAGCTGGCGTATTCTTCATAGGTGGAAAAATCGTTGGAAACGAGCTTGCGGTGTTCCCCCCAGGCGGTGAAGTACGAACCGTCCGAAAAGTGCTGCAATTCGGGGCCTTTGTAATCCGGCGTCACAACCCGGCAATCTACGCCCAGAAGATGTAGCAGTTCTTCTTCGCTCTGGGCTCCCAGATACCGCTCTAATGCCCGGGTAACTTCCGGCACCGCCCAATAGTCAAATGGAACCCGATCCCCCTGCCGACGCTCGACCGCAGCCTGGACGCGTTCATACGGAGACATTTCCGTCCGGGATTGATCCCCATATAATCGTTCGAGCCGGAGGCGCGCCTCTGGATTATAGGACTGGATTGTTTGGGACATTTTCAGGGAGGCCTTTGCGAGCCGGACCCTCTCCTCCAGAATTCAGGCAGCGGGGAACTGCGATTAAGCTTCGGCGCGGTGGAACTTCGCCATGGCAACATGGTACGCGAAGAGCTGCACCGGAACGCTGTAGACGAAGGCGGAGAGCGCCTCCGGCACATCGGTGAGCGTGATCACCCGGTCCGATGGACCGAAAAGACGGGCATCCCCATCCGAGACAATGCTGTAGACCTGGCCGCCCCAGCGCTTCCCTTCGTGCAGCGTGTCCAGCGCTCGCGGAACGCTCGGCCCGTGGGGAGCGATCAAGAAAAGAGGGTCTCCGGCTTTCTGTGAATTGTAGTGGTGGAATTCTTCCAGCGGGATGGCGAGGCTGTGATCGGGCGAGCATTCCCTGACCTTGGCGGCGCCGAACAGTGCGCTGGCGTACGCTGGCCCGCCGCCGCTGTAGAGGTACATCCTGCGCTCCGCTTCCCGCTCCGCGATCGCCCGCGCGTCCGGGTCGGCCGATGCCAGAGCAGACGCAATTTGACCGGGGATCTGCCGGAAGGCCGCCTCGATCGGATCGAGGATATCCCGTGGGGCCTTGCGGAGCCGGGCCGTCTCCAGGAGCAGCTGGACCAGGATGGCCATCGCCGCCGTGCTCGACTGGGTCGGCCAGCCCTTGCGCTGCGCGTGGATGATCAGCCCGCGGTCCGATTCGACCATCAGCGGAGAGCCGGGGGTATTGCTCAGCGCCAGCGTGTGACCGCCCAATGCCCGTCCGAGCATCATGGCCTCCACGGTCCGCGTGGTAGCGCCGCTCGAGCTCAGCGTGATGACCATAGTTTTCGGGTTGATGGTCCGGTAATAATAGTAGGTGAGATCAAGCGCCTGCACCGGCTCACAGGGGATGCCGAGCAGCTGCTCGAACAGGCTGCGCACCGCGATCATCACGGCGATCGAATCGCCGCAGCCGGTCATGACGATCCGTTCGAGGTCCAGCCTGCTGCAGAAGCTGGCGGCTTCATGAATTGCCTCGCGTTCACTTTCCAGGGTGGTGGTTATCGCCTGCGGTTGGGACCACATCTCATCCCAGGTATATTCTACGCGCTTGCGCCGTTGAGGATCGAGCGGGTCATCGGTGGGCAGGTCTTGAGATTTCGCCCATTCCTCTTCGTATACCTTTTGGATTACCTGCCTGGAATGGGGGTCGAGGGGCGAATCGGGCGCCAGAAGAGGAGAGTTGTAGGCTGTTTCGGACAAAGTTTGGACTCCTGTTGGGTAGCGGCGGGAAGCTTGCCAGGCATTTTGTTACTTGTAATCTTATCCGTACAAGTAAATTCTAACATAATTGCTGCCTGTTGGGGAGGCTTCTCTTTCAGAAGCGGCTTTTCCACGGCCGGGCGCTACTCCATGACCAGCCCGGTGAGGGCAAAGTGGTCCACGTCGATCAGGCCCATGTCGGTCAATTTCAGGTGCGGGATGACCGACAGGGCCATAAAGCCCAGGGCCATGAACGGGTCGTGCAGGGAGATCCCCAGCGAATGCGCCGCGGAGATCAGCTCGTCCTGCTGCTCGCGCACCACCCCGATGGGCTGGTGGCTCATCAGCCCCGCGATGGGGAGCGGCAGCCGGGCCAGCACCTGACCGCCGGCCGCGACCGCCATCCCGCCCTGCATTTCGGCGATAGCGTGGACGGCCAGGGACATGCTCTCGTCGTCCGCGCCGGCCACGACGATGTTGTGGTGGTCATGCGCCACGGTCGAGGCGATCGCCCCGCGCTTCAGCCCCAATCCCTTCAAAAAGCCCTTGCCGACCCTCCCCGTTCCAAAATGCCGCTCGACCACCGCCATCTTGATCAGGTCCCGCCCCGGGTCCGAGACGGCGCAGCCGTCGCGGACCGCCGCCTCCTCCACCAGCGCTTCGGTCACCAGCTGGTCGGGGATCATCCCGATCACGCGGATGCGCGAGCCCTCCACTGGAACCTGGAAGTCCAGCTTCTCCCAGCACACGTTGATCGTCCCGCGCGTCTTGGTTTTGTTGTCCGGCCGGTCCCAGGGCAGCATCTTCCCATCCTCGGCCACCAGCTTCCCCCCGCGGAAAACGAGCTCGGGGCGCAGATCGTTGAGGTCGGAGAAGACCACCAGGTCCGCCCGGCGGGCGGGCGCGATCGCGCCCCGGTCGCTGAGGCGGAAATATTCAGCCGGGCTCAGCGTGGCGGCGCGGATGGCCAGCAGCGGGTCCACCCCGCGGCGCACCGCCAGCCGGATGAGGTGATCGATCGACCCCTGGTCCAGCAGGTCCGCCGGCTGGCGGTCGTCCGTGCACAGGCACACGCGCGAGATATTTTCCGGGGTAAACAGGCCGACCAGCGCCTCCAGGTTGTGGGCGTTCGTCGCCTCGCGTACGAAAACCGCCATCCCCAGCCGCAGCTTGGCGAGCGCCTCTTCCATCCCGGTGCTCTCGTGATCCGAACCGATCCCTGCCGCCACGTAGGCCTCCAGGTCGTGCCCGGCGAGCCCGGGGGCGTGACCGTCGATGACCTTCCCGCTGAACGCCTGGATCTTCTGCAGCACGCGCCGGTCGGCGTGGATGACGCCCGGGTAGTTCATCACCTCGCCAAGGCCGAGCACCCAGGGGTTGTTGATCAGCGTCGCCAGGTCGTAAAACTCGAGCTGCGAGCCGCTGGTTTCCATGTTTGTGGCCGGCACGCAGGAGGGCGCCTGGATGAAGACGCTCAGCGGGCCGTATTTGGCATCCTGCAGCATGAAGC
>JAJYJF010000359.1 GCA_021796375.1 Chloroflexota bacterium
GGAGATCTGGGTGAGCCACCCCCTGCCTGTGCTGGGAAACCCGGAACCCATCTTCCCCGGCCAGACGGCCAGCCCCCCGTTCGAATGACCGGCCGCGAATCGCGGCGATCCAGGGATGGAATCGACCCGGGCTCCCTATAGCCGATCGCGGTGAATTTAGTTCGGGGTGAGGTTCCCCTCGAGCCCCAGCTCGGGCGCAATCGCGCGCATGGCCAGGATAATATTGTCGGTGTGCTTCCAGAGCTCGATGCCAAAATCGGCTGTCGCCTGCTCGATCTCCGTGCGGTTGGCGCCCGCCGCGAACGCCTTATCCTTCCACTTCTTTTTGACCGAGCTGGCGGTCAGGTCGTAGAGCGACCGGGACGGTCTCACCAGGGCCACCGCGGTCACCAGGCCGGTAATTTCGTCGCAGGCATACAGCGCTTTATCCAGCAGGGTCGTCCGCTCCACGCCGGTACCAACTCCATGGGCGAGGATGGCGTGGATGGCTTCCTCGGGCACGCCTCTTTCTCGCAGCAACGGAACGCCCATCCGCGGGTGCTGGTCCAGGCTGGGATGGATCTCCCAATCATAGTCGTGCAGCAGCCCGGTCAGGCCCCACAGCTCAACGTCCTGGTTGTAGATGGGCGCATAAAAGCGCAGGGAGGCTTCTACGGCGAGGCAGTGCCGCACCAGGCTTTCGGATTGGATGTGCTCCCGCACGAGCGCCAAAGCTTCTTCTCGGTTCACGGTTCCTCCAAAAAAGATGATCCCCCAAGTATACCGGGGATTGGACCCCGGGTAGGATCATCGAGCTCAAATCGGGTGGGGGTTCTCTTCTACTCCGCTTGCCCGCCCTGTGGGCGGGCAGCGGTTGAGGGTACTCTTAAAAACCGAATCCCGTGGGTTGGCAGGGAAGTTGCACGATTCCCGTTGGCTCATTCGGATGGAAGATTGCCGGGGGAGAATGCCCCTCCTGCTGGCATCCGGATCAATCATCGGAGGTATTGGCAATGGCGGTCGCAGTCCAAGGCAAAGGTTTCTTTATCTGGAAGATCCCCAACTGCGAGGGGGGAAACGCACAATCCATCGCGAACCAGGCGCAGTCCGCCGGGTTGAGCTTTGTACCGATAAAAATCGCTGACGGCACCCGGCCGATGAACTACGACACCGCCCGGGCGGTCGATTTGATCCCCCCCGTTGCCCTGGCGCTCAAATCAGCCGGGCTGCAGGTGTGGGGATGGCATTACATCTACGGATACGACCCTCTCGGGGAAGCCCGCCGGGCGATCCAGCGCCTGCAGGCCCTGCAGCTGGACGGGTATGTGATCGACGCTGAGGCGGAATTCAAGCAGCCCGGCAAGGACCGCGCCGTGCGCCAGTTCATGGCGGAGCTTCGGTCGGCCTTTCCCAGCCTGCCGGTCGCGCTGTCTTCATACCGCTTCCCCAGCTATCACCAGGATTTTCCCTGGAAAGCCTTCATGGAGGGCATCGACTACAACATGCCGCAGGTCTACTGGGAGGCGGCGCACAACCCCGGCACCCAGCTGGCACGCTGCGTGCGCGAGTTCCAGGCGCTTACCCCCTACCACCCGGTGCTCCCCATCGGCCCGGCGTACAAAACCGGCGGCTGGGCCCCGACCGAAGCGGATATCCGGGAGTTTGCCAGCACCGCCATCGGCCTGGGAATCCCCACCATCAGCTTCTTCAGCTGGGACGAATGCCGGAGAGACCTCCCCAAGATCTGGAATACGGTTGCGAGTCTGAATTACCAGGGTGCGTCGGCCGGGCAGGATATTTCGGGGAAGCTGATGGACGGGCTGAACCGGCGCGACCTGGACGCGGTGCTCGGCCTGTATAACCCCAACGCGGTCCAGATCACCTCTTCACGCACCATCCAGGGGCTGCCGGCGATCAAAAACTGGTATGCCTCGCTGCTCAACCAGCTCCCCAACTCTACCTTCACCCTGACGGGCCTCTCCGGTACCGGGAACTCGCGCCACTTCACCTGGCAGGCTACTTCTACCCGCGGGAGCATCCGAAACGGCAACGATACCCTCGGTCTGATCGACGGGAAGATCAACTACCATTATTCTTTCTTCACCATCTCCCCGAACTGAGCCGCTGCTGCGGAGGTGCTCAGATATCATCCGGCTCGAGGGCGCCCTCGGGCCGGATGATCTGTTGATTGCATTTACCGGCTTTTTCGCGGCTTTGCCGCGGGTTTTTTGGCTGCCACATCCGGCTTCTTCTCAGATTTCTTCGGTGCTTCCGGGGCTGCCGCGGGTGCGGGAGGTTTGCGCGGGCTGGCTTTTCCTTGCGGGACGGGGCTCGCCGGCTGCGGTTTGACCGCCGGCTTCTTTGCTTCCGCTGAGCCCGCGGTCTCCCCCTTCCGCCTGCCTCGTTTGGGGAGCTCCCCGGCCGCAGGCGCCTCCGCTTTTTTTCGGGGTGCGCCTTTCATGGGCGCGGCTGCTTCCCGCAGCGCTGCGATCAGCTCTTCCTGGGTACTGGCAGGTTTTGCCTTCTTTGCCGCTGCTTTCGGAGCCGCACCGGCAGGCCTGGCGAGTTTCGGTGCCTGGGCCGCGAGGAGATGTGCGGCTCCGATGTCCAGCGGGAGCTGCTCGGCGGGCTTTTTGGCGGCCGCGCGCCCCGGCTTGCGGGCAGGGGAAGCCGCTTCTGGGCGGGCAGCCGCCCCGTCTGACCCTGCGCCAGCCGGCCTGGCGGGAGCCTTTTTCCCTCCGGCTGCTTTGCGCGCGGGAGCCTCGCCCGGTTTTGACGTTTTTTCAACAGCCGGCTGCTGTTTCGCGGCCGGCGCTTTTGCTGCCGCGCCTGCGGCAGCCTTTTTGACCGCGGACCTGCGCCCGTGGTTGGGCGATTCGCCCGTTTTTGCCGCGGCGGCTGGGGCTTTACGCGTCTCGCCCTCCCGCCCATCCGGGCTAGGCGAGCCTTCCGCCGGGACAAACCCGACCGCGATCGCCTGTTCTCCGGCCAGCAGCGGGAAAGCCGTTTCGCCCTGGCCGGCCCGATTCCGCTGGGGGACCGTATTGAGTGCGAATACCACCGACTTGCCGGAAGGCAGGTGAGCCACCCCCTGCCCGGTTTCCGCTCCCGCGTCGATCCCGATCAGCCGCGTGCCGGAGGCCAGCTTCCAGCCCTGCACGCCCTGGCCGTTCCTGCCCTGCACCGGAAATTCCTTGAGCGGGACCCGCTTGGCTTTTCCATTCCC
>JAJYJF010000360.1 GCA_021796375.1 Chloroflexota bacterium
GAAGGCCATGCCTGAGACCCGCTTCCAGGAGGCTTTCTTGAGCAGCAGCCCCAGCGCGAGCGTCAGCCCGACGGCCAGGAAGAAGTACACCCCCACCACCTTGGCTGCGGCCGCAATGCCGGTCATCGCCGCTGCGAGGGCGAAGTTCCAGCGGAACTGCAGCCGGTCACGCCAGAGAAAGAAGAGGGTCAGGACGACGAAAAGGAAAGTGATGCTGTCCGCGTGCCACCAGAAATTGTTCGCCAGCACGGCGGGAACGCTGAGCAGGAAAACGAACAGCAGCGGAGAACGGTAGGTGCGGTAGCCGTCCTGCATGTAGACGAGCAGCAGCAGCGCCAGCAGCATCGGTAGCACGCCGGCGCCCTGGCGAAGGACCAGCATCACCAGCGGGGTGTTCCCCAGCTGCCCCAGCCAGCGGAGAGGCAGGAGGAGCGCGGCTGAAACCCCAAAAAATGGGAAGCCGTAGGTATAAAAATCGTAGAAGACAAACGAGCGCAGCGCCTGGTTCAGGCTGGCGGCCGGGGCGATCATCTTGAGGACGACCGGAAGCTGGGCGGCTTCGTCCGGCTCGAACATCTGCACCATGGCGAAATTCAGCGAGGCGGTGGCGTTGGCGACGCCGAGAATTATAAAAGCAGCCGCCGCGACCGCCAGGGTGACCGCGAAAATCCGCTTCTGGTTCGTGGAAGGGAAGACCGCCGGAAAGCTGATCCGGCGAGGACGAGGGCGAACAGCGATCTCAGGCTGCATCGCGAAGCTCCGTGGGGAAATTTCACCACAGTATAGTTTTCCCCCCGGCGCCTGTCAATCACCTCCCTGACCAGCGCCTCCGCGGAGGAAGCCGTCCCGATCCGAATCAATATCTCATTTCTATGGGAACGCTTTCGTTAAACCGCGCCGCCGGCAGGGGATGCCCGGGCAAAACCAGCTGATCAGCTCCGCAGGTGGGCTCCCAGGTCCTGCTCTAACCTGTGGACGATCTTGCCGCGCACTTGCGCCGCTTCGGCATCGGTCAGGGTGCGGTCCGGGGCCTGGTAGGTGAGGCTGTAGGCCAGGCTTTTGCTGCCGGCGCCGATCTGCTCGCCGCGAAAAACATCGAAGAGCCGGATGCCGGTCAGGAGCCTGCCGCCAGCCTGGCGGATGGTCTCCTCTACCTGCGCCGCGGGGATGTCTTCCCTCACCACGACGGCGATGTCCTCCAGAACCGGCGGAAAAACCGGGACGGGTTCCAGCGTCCAGCGCTCGGGCGCGAGCGCGATCATCGCATCCAGGTCGAAATCGGCTGCCAGGATCGGGGCTTCGTTCTGCAGGTCGAAATGACCGCGCACCAGCGGGTGCAGCTCGCCGAACGTACCCAGGTCGGTCGCTCCGGAAAGCAGCCTGGCGCATTTTCCGGGATGGAAGCGTGGATCCTCGGAAGGCAGGTAGCGGACGTCCGGCAGGTGCAGCCGCCCGGCCAGGACCTCCACCGCGCCCTTCAGGTCGAAGAAATCCAGCGCTCCGCCCGTACCGGGCTGGTCCCAGCTGGCGGGCTCGCGCGGGCCGCGCATGGCCACGGCCAGCCGGCGCGGCTCCTCCGGCAGGTCCGCCGCCGGCGATGGGATGAAGATGGGGCCGATTTCAAAGAAAGCCAGCCGGTCGGAGAGCCGGTCGTTGCGCTCGATGTCTTCCATCACCGAAGAGAGCAGGCTGCGGCGCAAAACGTTCCGCTCGGGGGTGATCGGGTTTTTCAAACGCACGTAGGCCGTTTTCTCGCCGGCGGGATCGGGCCACAGCCGGGCTTCGCGCTCCGGCGAGGTCAGACGGTAGTTGACCACCTCCTGCAGCCCCGCGTCCGCCAGGATATCGCGGATGCGCTCCTCTTCCTCCAGCGAGAGGTTGCGCATCTGCGGCGGAAGCTGGTCTTCCAGGCGCCGCTCCGGGATGTTGTCATAGCCGTAGATGCGGGCCACCTCTTCCAGGACGTCCGCCTGGCCGATCACGCCCTGGCCGATATCCAGCCGGTTGGGGGGCGGGCTGGTGCGGACCACATCCTCCTCTACCTGGCAATCGAACTCCAGGCGGCGGAGCAGCCGGGCGATCTCCTGGCCGTCCAGCTCGATCCCCAGGATGCGCCGCACGTCGCCTGGGGTAATCTCGATCACCGGTTTCTCCGCGGGGAGGGGGTGAACGTCGATCAGTCCCCGGGACACGGTCCCGCCCGCCCAGCCGCGCATCCGCTCCAGGCCCAGGGTCACCCCCCACGGGCAGAGGGAGGGATGCACACCGCGGCTGAAGCGGTAGGCCGCCTCGGACATCAGCTTCTGGGTGGTGGCGGTCTTGCGGATATTGATGAAGTTCCAGGCCGCCCCTTCCAGGAGGACGTTGCGGGTGCTGCTGCTGACCTCGCTCTGCTGGCCGCCCATCACCCCGGCGATGGAGAGCGCGCCGGCGGTATCGCAAACCAGCACGGTGAACGGGTCAAGCGCCCGGTCGACCCCGTCCAGGGTGGTGAGCCGCTCTCCGGGGTGGGCCGGGCGGGTGATGATGGTCGGCGCCTTTCCACCCGCGCGCGCGACGAGAACATCGTAGTCGAAGGCGTGGAGCGGCTGGCCGACCTCCAGCATGACGTAGTTGGTGGCGTCGACCACGCTGTTGATCGGCCGCATTCCGGCCAGGCGCAGGCGGAGCTGTACCTGGTACGGGCTGGGGCGGATTTCCACGCCCTGGATGAGCCCGAGGACGAAGCGCGGGTTGAGTTGCGGGCTGCGAATGTCGATGGAGGCTCTTCCTTCGATCGGCGGACCGGCTGCTTCCACCCGGTCCGGGGGGACGCGCAGGCTCTGGCCGGTAGCGGCCGCAACTTCACGCGCGACGCCGACCACGCAGGCGTTGCGGATCATGTTCGGCAGGATGGAGATGTCGAAGACCGCGTCGCCCATGTAATCGACCAGGGGCATGCCCGTCGGCGCATCCGCGTCCAGCAGGATCACGCCCTCGTGCTCGTCCGAGATCCCCAGCTCCTTCTCCGAGCAGACCATCGAGGAGGATTCGACCCCGCGGATCTTTGCCCGCTTCAGGGTGGTCAGCACCTGACCGGGCTGGTGGCCGTCGTAGAGGCGCGCCCCTTCCCGGGCGTAGGCGACCTGGATGGGCTGGGAGAGCGGCCCAATCCCTTTATACGGATAGAGATTGGGCGCGCCGGTGAGGACGACGTGCTCAC
>JAJYJF010000361.1 GCA_021796375.1 Chloroflexota bacterium
CTTCTCTTCTTCCGCCAGGGCGGCGTTTACCTGCTTGCGCAGATCCACGACGGGCCCCATATCATACTCGTGGGTCACGTAGAAATGCGGGACGAGCTGTTTTGATTCGGTCATCCTGCGCCCGACGGCCCCGCGCAGGCGTTCGATCCCGACCGTTTCCTCTTTCAGCCCTGGCGCGCCCGGCGTCCATCCGGCTGCGGGGGGCATCACCGGCTGCCGGCCCGGCGCCGCCTGGGCCGGGACGTGCCCCGGCGCTTCATGCGGCCTGACGCCCTCCGGGACCGCCGATGTCAGCTTGCCCAGGGATTCCAGGTCCTTCCGCACGATCCGCCCGCCTGGCCCGCTACCCTCGATATCCCGCAGATCGAGCCCGCGCTCGCGGGCGAGCCGCCGGGCGAGCGGGGAGGCCTGGACCCCATCGGGTAGGTGCTCCTCCAGGCCGAGGGCCGGCGCGCTTTCGGCCGGCCGAGCAGCCGGGGCTGGCTGCCGCGGCTGCTCCGGCTGCGCCACGCCCGGTTTCGGTTCGATCTCGGCCTGCGCCTCGGGTTTGGGCGCCTGGGCCGGCGCCATCTCGGGCACCGCTCCCTGCGCCAGATCCACGTTCTCGTCCGGCGCGGCGATAACCGCGATGGGGGTCCCTACCGGGACGACGCTGCCCGGGTCGACCAGGTGCTTGCGCATCAGCCCGCTGTAGCTGGACTCGACCTCCACCGTGGCCTTATCTGTCTCGATTTCGGCCAGCACCTCCCCCTTCGCCACCGGGTCACCCTCATTTTTCACCCAGCGGAGGAGGGTCCCTTCCGCCATATCAAAACCGAGTTTCGGCATGGTAACCGTCTCAGCCATTAAACAACCTCCTTCACCGCCCTGATCACGTCCTCAACCTGCGGCAGCGCCAGCTGCTCCAGCTCCCGGTTGTACGGCAGGGGTACCTCTTTCTGCGCAACCCGCTGAACCGGCGCATCGACAAAATCAAGGCACTCTTCATAAATCCGGCTGGAGATCTCGGCCCCGACCCCGTAGGATTTCCAGCCTTCCTCCACCACCACCGCCCGGTTGGTCTTCCGGAAGGATTCGAGCACCGGCCCCATATCCAGGGGGCGCAGGGTGCGCAGGTCGACGACTTCAGCCTCGATTCCCTCGCCGGCCAGCTGTTCGGCGGCTTTCATCGATAGATCCAGTCCCTTGCTGTAGGTGATGATGGTCACATCCCTGCCCGGCCGCTGAATTTTCGATTTCCCGATCGGCTCCAGGTGCTCCCCATCCGGCACCTCACCGCGGACCTGGTACATGGTCGCATGTTCGATGAACAGGATCGGGTCGTCCGAGCGAATCGCGCTTTTTAGCAAGCCCTTCGCATCGGCCGGCGTGCCCGGAGCAACCACCTTCAAGCCCGGGAAATGAGCAAAGATCGCATCCGGGGTTTGCGAATGGGTCGCGGCGAGCTGGCGCCCCCCGCCCCCGACGGCCCGGATCACCAGCGGAATCACCATCTGACCGCCGAACATATAATGCAGTTTGGCGGATTCGTTGACAATATGGTCCATCGCCACATAGGCGAAATTGATGGTCATCAATTCCGCCACCGGGCGCAGCCCGGTCAGGGCTGCGCCAATGGCTCCGCCCACGATGGCGGCTTCGGAGATCGGGGTATCTTTGATCCGCTCCGGTCCAAAATGGTCGTAGAAGCCTTTCGTCACGGCGTAGGTGCCCCCCCAGACGCCGACTTCCTCCCCCATGATAAAGACCCGCGGATCGCGTTCCAGTTCCTCCCACAAAGCCTGCGAAATCGCTTCCCGCATCGTGATTCGTGCCATCATGATCCTCTCTATCCGCCCCAGGTGCTATGCTTCAACATAAACGTTATCGAACAAGGTCTCCGGAGCCGGATCCGGGCTCGATTCAGCAAAATCCACCGCATCCTCGACCTCCGCGATCGCCTGATCATCGCCCTGGTTCAGCTCTTCTTCGGTAGCAATCTTCTCATCCTGCAGGTATTTGTGGAAAATACCGATCGGATCATTTTCCTGCCAGCGGTGAACCTCTTCCGCCTTGCGGTACCGCTCCGGATCCCCCATCGAGTGCCCGCGGTAGCGGTAGGTCAAAGCCTCCAGGAAGTAGGGCCCGCCCCCGGAGCGGACGCGGGATAAGATTTCGCCGGCTGCCTGGCGCACCTCCATGATGTCCATCCCATTGACCCGCGAATTGGGGATGAGGTAGCCTTCCGCTTTCTGGCGGATTTCCTCCACCGCAGATGCCCGCGCCACCGCCGTGCCCATCCCGTACTGGTTGTTTTCGCACACCCACAGGACAGGCAGATTCCAAACCTTCGATAAGTTCAGCGCTTCGTGGAAAAACCCGATATTGGTCGCGCCGTCACCGAACAAGCAGACGGTCACGTTCGAATTCCCCTGGTAGACGTCTCCGAGCGCCAGGCCGGAAGCGAGCGGGAGGTGCGCTCCGACGATGGCATGCCCGCCAAAATAGTTCTTGGTCACATCCGCCATGTGCATGGATCCACCCCGGCCTTTCGAGCATCCGGTCGTCTTGCCGAGGAGTTCCGCCAGGATCTGCCGGGCGGGGATCCCGCAGTTGTAGGCTACCCCGTGGTCGCGGTAGGCGGTGATGATCCGGTCGTTCGGCTGGCGCATGGAGATGATCCCGGTGCTGACGGCCTCCTGGCCGATGTAAAGGTGTAAAAACCCGCCTATTTTTCCGCTCTGGTACAGCTCGGCTGCGCGCTCCTCGATGTGGCGGATAACAGCCATCTGGTGGTAAAGGTCCAGGTATTCAGCCTTTTCCATGTTAATAAATCCTTCCTGGATGTTCAACCGGGAATTCCCGCACAATCCTGATCACTTCATCCCTCCTAGCTTGCCTTTGAAATTATACCAGATTGCTCAAAATTACCGTTAAACTGCAGGTTAGCTGCGGCAGTCGGGATCTTCCGGGTGGGGAAGATTAGAAATTATTTAAGTATATTGACAGGCATTGTCCAAATTGCTAAAATTAAGATGCACCCCGAGAAAGGCAATCTCAGCGAAAGCTGGGTGCGCAAAGTCACGGGCCTAATCTTCTTACGAGAAGGATGGCGGCCGGGCTACCAATAAGAGCGAAACCGGCATGAGCCGGTGGCGCAAAGTTATGGGTCTTAACCGGTGGCCGATATATCGCCTGTTTTCCGGGAGGGGGAAG
>JAJYJF010000362.1 GCA_021796375.1 Chloroflexota bacterium
TGCAGGCCATCGCGGACGGCACCCTCACCGGAACGGTCGCCCAGGATGACGCCGCCATGGCCTTCTGGGCCCTGCAGGTGCTGTATAACTACCAGCACCACCAGGCTCCCCTCACCACGGATAACGCTAAAGCGGGCGCGCGGACGGGCCCGTTCACCGTTTACATGAGCTCGAACTACATCGACAAGAGCAACCTCCAGTACTTCCTGGATGCGAACAAGCTCTACGTCCCGAAATAAGCCCCAACCGGAATCCGGAAAGAAGGGATGCAGTCTCCCTGGCTGCATCCCTTCGCCTTCATGAGGAGATTATGGAAGAGGTCCTCCGGGTAGAAAATATATCGAAGAGCTTTCCGGGTGTATTGGCGGTGGATCGCGTCAGCTTTTCCCTTGGGAAAGGCGAAATCCTGGCGCTCATCGGCGAGAACGGCGCTGGAAAGAGCACCTTGAGCCAGATGCTGGGCGGGGTCTTCAAGCCCGATCAGGGGCAGATCGTCCTGGAGGGCAGGCCGGTCGCCTTTATATCGCCCAACGACGCCATCCAGCAAGGGATCAGCATGGTCTTCCAGGAGCTGTCCCTGGTGGGCAGCCTATCCGTTGCGGAAAACATCTTTGCCAACCGCCATCCTTCCGGCCGGATCGGGAATATCCGCTGGAACGAGCTGTACCGGCAGACCCGAGAGCTCCTGCAGCGCTTCAACCTGGAGCTGGAACCCCGCAAGCTGGTCAAGTATTTATCCATGGGGCAGCAGCAGATCCTGGAAATCATCAAAGCCATCTCGACCAACCCGAAGGTGCTGATCCTGGATGAGCCAACCTCCTCGCTCACAGAAACCGAGACGGCGTACCTGTTTGAAAACATCCGCAAGCTTCGCCAGCAAGAGATGTCGTTTATCTATATCACGCACAAACTGTCGGAGGTATTCCAGATCGCCGACAAAGTGATGGTGATGCGCGACGGCCAGTATATCGGCACGCGGAACGTGACCGAGGTAACCGAGTCGGACCTGGTCGCGATGATGGTCGGCCGGCAGATCAGCAATTTGTACGGCGCCGGGACCGCTCCCACGCAGGGGGAGACTTACTTCTCCGTGGAAGGCTTCTCCGCCAAAGGCAAGTTTCAGGAGATCTCCTTCGACCTGCGACGCGGTGAGATTTTGGGCTTCGCGGGCCTGGTGGGCGCCGGGCGGACAGAGATGGGCCGGGCGATCTTCGGCATCGACCCGCATGATTCGGGCCAGATCAAAATGAACCAGAAGGAGGTCCGCCTGACCAGCCCGGAGGAAGCGATCCAGAACCAGATCGCTTACCTGACCGAAGATCGGAAAGGCGAGGGTCTTTTTCTGAACATGCCCATCCGTGAGAACCTGGTGGCGCCAGCGCTGCGCCAGTTCACACACCGCGGGGGTTTCCTCAGCGGGCGGGGCATCGAAAGCTTCGCGAAAGAATCGATCCAGGTATTTTCGATCGCCACGCCCTCGACCTCCCAAAAAATGCTCAACCTTTCCGGCGGCAACCAGCAGAAATGCCTGGTCGCGATGTGGATGGGCATCCATCCCCAGGTGATCATCTTCGATGAGCCCACCCGGGGCGTGGATGTCGGCGCCCGGGCAGAAATTTATCAGAAGCTGCGCGAATTCGCTTCGGCCGGGACCGGCGTCATCATGATTTCATCGGATCTTCCCGAACTGATCGGCATGTGCGACCGGATTATCGTGATGCACCGGGGAAAAATCATGGGCCAGCTCCCTCGCCGGGATTTCTCTGAGGAAAGAATTATGGCGTACGCAGCCGGGATCGAATATAAACCCGCATCGGTATCCCCCAATCATGAGGTAGGTCATGGTTAATCGCGGTTCGCTCATCATGCGCTCGGTCAGGACAATTTCGGCTTTCCGAGAATTCAGCCTGATCATCGTCCTGATTGTATTTGGGATTGCCATGTCGATCGCCTCGCCGGTTTTTCTGACGGCCGAGAACCTGGAGGCGATCTTGCTGGCTTTATCGGTAGAGGCAACCATCGCGGTGGGGATGGTCATCCTGCTCATTTCCGGCGGCCTGGACCTGTCCGTTGGATCGACCCTCGGTTTTACCGGCGTGGTTACCGGCCTGGCGCTGACGGGTGGAGTGCCGGCGGTTCCGGCGATTTTGTTGGGGTTAGTCGCCGCCCTGGGCGTTGGCCTGTGCAACGGGCTGCTGGTCGCAAAATTGAAGATTAATCCATTCATTACCACCCTTGGCATGAACCTCACCATCCGCGGGCTGCTCCTGGTCATCGCTGAAGGCAGGGCGGTGCTGAACCTGCCGGATTCATTTACCGTCATCGGTCAGGGGCGGCTGTTTGGGGTGCAGTACCCGATCTACGTGATGCTGGGGCTGGTCATCGTCGGGGACGTATTAATGCGTAACACGCGTTTTTTCCGCCAGAATTATTACATCGGCGGCAACGAAAAAGCCGCCCGGTTGTCGGGGATCAACGTTGACCTGATCAAGATATTCAACTACTGTCTCGTCGCGGTGCTGGCGGGGGTGGCGGGGCTGCTCATCACCGCCCGCTTCGGGGCTTCTTCGGTGACGGTGGGAAGCGGGACGGAGCTGCGGGTGATCACGGCGGCGATCATCGGGGGAGCCAGCCTGAATGGGGGCGAAGGCTCCGTGTTTGGGGCTTTTCTGGGCGCCTTGTTTATGGGCATCCTGTCAAACGCGCTGAACCTCCTGGGCGTGGATGTGTATTGGCAGAACCTGGTCACCGGGCTGATCCTGATTTCCGCGGTTGTGATCGATGTGATCAATGAAAGGCGAAAGAGCCGCCAGTGACCGGCGACCGGCTTCCTGGCAATTGTGGAGCGGATTACTATAGATTAGTTTTCATTCACATTACAAACCCCTCGCGCCCCTTGCGGGAGATTTCCGGAACCTGTTATACTGCACCTGTCCGCTCATCACAGCACCGCAGCTTCACCGCATCCCGCATCGCAGCCAGGCGGACAACAAAAATAAGGCCCCCTCGAATCCGGGGGCTTTTTGATTCCCCGGCGGGAGTTCGAGGCGCCAGGAAAAACCCAGGGTTTTCTTAAAGTCCCCACCTTGCTAGACAAAATGGACCCATTTGGGTAAATTAGGGCTCTCGACAACCTAATCCCCAAAAAGGTCCACATGGAGTCTAGCACATTTTCTCCCCTTCCCCAGT
>JAJYJF010000363.1 GCA_021796375.1 Chloroflexota bacterium
GGTGCAGATCAAGTCCGAAGCCACCGTCAAGCCGCTCACCGTCGCCGGGTGGCAACCAGCCATCGTGGCGCGCGACGCCCTCCAGACCACGCTCAACGGGCTCAAGACGGTCGCGAACGCCGCCATTTGGCTGGTTCTGTTCGTCCTGCCCATTGGCCTGGTCATCTTTATCCCGCTGCGGCTGCTTTGGGCCGGGATCCAGAGGCTGCGCCGGCGGAGCAAGACCCGCGCGCCGGCCATCTAGCCGGCTGCGGGCACACCTCCGTCCGCCGCCTGAAATGAACCGGGAAAAGTAACCTTTCCTCCCAGCCACTCAATTCGCGGTCCGATCCGGCTGAGATCGGAGATGGCCCATATCTGATCCTGATTCTCCGGTATAATCGGGTCGCACGAACCCTGTTTCCATCCTTTACCGCTGGCAGGAAGACAACGATGGCCCCTTTTCCGTACACTTTTATTGACCGCGTCTTGATCACCCAGAAACAGATCGAAACCCGGGTGGCAGAGCTGGGAGCAAAAATCTCCCAGGATTACCAGGACTCGACCCACCTGCTCCTGCTCGGCCTGCTGCGCGGCAGCGTGGTTTTCATCACCGACCTCATGCGCCAGATCCACCTCCCGCTGACCATGGATTTCATGTCGATCTCCTCGTACGCCGGGTCGCAATCCAGCGGGTTCATCCGCATCGATTCGGATCATAAGACGAACATCAGCGGCTGGGACGTCATCCTGATCGACGATATCGTCGACACGGGATTCACCATCTACACCGTCCGCAAGCTGCTGACAGACCGCCAGCCCCACAGCCTGCGCATCTGCGCCCTGCTGGATAAACCCGACCGTCACCGGGTGGACATCCCGATCGATTACCTGGGATTCTCAATTCCGGATGAATTCGTGGTGGGATACGGGCTGGATATCGACGAGAAAGGCCGCAACCTGCCCTACATTGCGGCGGTGAACCTTGAGAGATACCGCCAGGGATAGCTTCTGGCGGGATTCAATTCAACGCGGTGGGATTCTGGAGGCGATCATCAACCGGTGATGCCGGTCATTGCTCGGGGGTAAAACCGACCTCATCGATGAAGCACCAGATCCATTTCTCCCCCGGCTCGATCGACTGCATGAGCGGGTGGCCCGTCTCGTGGAAATGCTTGCGGGCGTGCTGATTTTTTGAATCGTCGCAGCAGCCGACGTGCCCGCAGATCTTGCACATGCGGAGATGAACCCAACCGTCACCCGTCTTCAGGCACTCTTCACAACCGGCGCTTCGAGGGGTGACATTCCGGATCAGGCCGGTGTGCGTGCACCATTTTTTGGGAGGCATAACGGCTCCTCATCCCATTCTCTGGCAGGTTAATCAAGATCATTATAGTATTGGATGACAGGTTGGGTGAGGGGATCTTGCCTGCGGGTTTTATTCCAGCTCCACCTTTTCCGGATCGGGGAACGAGCGGATCAGGGGTAGGCTCGGTGAACAGCTCGGACCGCCCCAGGACCACGAAAATAAACCCGATCGAATACGCGCAGGCGAGCAGAAATTCAACCACGGGCTGCGGGAAAACGGTTCCCACCCGGGATTAAACGGCGGCCATCAGGACTCCGCTGAAGCCCAGGTCCAGCCCCGCCGAATGCCCGGCCACCAGGAGCCCGGATGTGGACCGCTGGATTTCTTCCAGCCCCCCCGAGATTTGCTCCTCCAGGATCTGGCGCGCGGGCTTGCGCGGGAGGTCGCCGGGTCCCTGCCGGATATCCTCCATCGATCTCCGCCTGCCGCCACCGGATTGCCCCATGAATCCAGTGTAAAGGGTTCCCTTATGGATCTCGAGGCCGGGACTCCCTCCCAGGGATGGGGAGTGTCCTTGCCGTCCGCGGATCTCGCCTCCCTCATTGATGTTATGATTGGGCACATGGACCCCCAGGACATCCTTCCGCTGGGCAAGCTGCCGGCAGACCTGCTGGAAAAGCTGCTTCAGGGCGTCAGGCGGGAGGATCCGCGCGTGCTGTACGGCCCGGGGATCGGTCTGGACTGCGCGGTGATCGATACCGGTGCGCCCGACCTGCTGGTCATGAAGTCGGACCCGATCACTTTCGCCACGCAAGAAATCGGCTGGTACGCCGTGCAGGTGAACGCCAACGACATCGCCACCACGGGCGCCATCCCGCGCTGGATGCTTGCCACCCTGCTGCTGCCCGAAGGGAAAACCACGCCCGAGATCGCCGGGCAAATCGGAAAGCAGCTCACCTCGGCCTGTGAAAGGATCGGCGTCGCGCTGGTCGGCGGGCACACCGAGATCACCCACGGATTGGAGCGGCCGATTCTGGTCGGCACCATGCTGGGGGAAGTTGCCCGCGAGAGGCTGGTCATGCCCAGCGGCGCCCGGCCGGGCGACCGGATCCTGCTCACCAAAGGGGTCCCGATCGAAGCGACGGCGATCCTCGCGCGCGAGCTCCCGGAGCGCCTGAGCGAGTGCCTGACGAGGAGCGAGATCGATGCGGCGGCGGCCTTCCTGCACTCCCCAGGGATCAGCGTGTTGCGGGACGCCCGAATCGCCGTCTCCGCCGGCCGGGTAACCGCCATGCACGACCCAACCGAAGGCGGGCTGGCCTCGGCGCTCTGGGAGCTGGCCCAGGCCAGCGGGAACAGCCTGGAGATCGATGCGGGGGCCGTGCCGGTGCCTGAGCTTGCCTCGCGCGTCTGCGCGTGCGCCGGGATCGACCCGCTGGCGGCCATCGCCTCGGGCGCGCTGCTGCTCACCGCCGACCCGGCAGACGCCGGCCGGGTCCGTTCGGCCCTGGAGGAGGACGGCATCCCCTGCGCGGAGATCGGAACGGTGAAAGCCGGCCCGGTTGAGGTCCGTCTGGGGGACGGCTCGCAGCTGCCGCGCCCCGTGCGGGACGATCTGGCCCGGCTGTTCGAGTAACCCGACCGGAGTTACGCTGTGTTCCGCATCAGCGGGGCAATAAAATCGACCGTCTGCCGCGCGGCGGTATCCGGGTCCGGCCTGGCCAGGAGTTCGGCCGCCAGCCAGCCGTCGTAGCCGCTCTCGCGCAGCGCCCGCAGCACCGCCTGAAAATCGATCATGCCCTTCCCCGGCGGCAGGCGGTTGTTATCCGCCACGTGCACGTGGAAAAGCTTTCCGGCCGCCATCGCCAGGCGAATGGGCC
>JAJYJF010000364.1 GCA_021796375.1 Chloroflexota bacterium
AGGTGGTGCCGGGCGCGCTCCAGCCGGATCGTGCTGCCGGGGCCGCCGTCATCCCCGCCGCGCAGCGCGGCGAGGACCGGCTCGGAGGCGTGCAGGTCTTCGGCGTACTTGGCGCACATCAAGGCCAGGTCTAGCTCGGCCAGCACCTGGACGACGCCCTCGATCTCGCCGGCGGCGCGGCCCACCTGCATCGAAAGGTCGGCCAGGATGCGCCGCTCCTCGTCGCGCTCTGCCAGCTGCAGCTCTTTCCAGCGGTTGTTCAGCTCCACCACCGCCAGCGGCTCCACGAACAATGTGGCGCCCGAGGAGGACTGGTCGTGGATGATCGAGCGGATGCGGCCTTTGAACTCCGCCCTCAGCGGGATCACGTAGCGCCCGTCGCGCTGGGTGATGAGCGCCTCCTGCAGCATGGGAGCCGATTTCGGGTCGGAGATCAGGCGCTGCAGCCGACCGAGCAGGCGCTCGTGCGAGACGCGCAGCTCGCTGCGGATCGCCGCCAGCTCCGGGGAGGCCGAATCGACCACCTCGCCCCGCTCGGAGATGGCGCGCGAGATCGAATCGATCAGCCCGAAGGGGAGCGGCATGCTCGCTACCAGCCCGGATAGCTCGGGGTAGAGCAGGCCCAGGCGCTCGAAGGTGCGCGCCGCGGTGCGGGCGGCGATCAGGGTGTTCTTGACCGCCAGCAGGTCGGCCGGGGCGAGCACCCCGGCGTGGGAGGCCAGGTCCGCCAGCGGGCGGATGTCGGCGGCGCCCCCGACGCCCGCGTCGGCGCTGGTCTCGAGCAGCTTGCGCGCCTCGCTCGTCCGCGCCTGGCGGGCGAGGGCCTCGTTTAAATCGCTCGTGGGGACGAGCTCCCGCGCCAGGGCCGCCGACGCGCTGAACGCGGCATACCCGGCCAGGCGCTCGAGAATTTTCGGATACTCCAGTACCTGGAGCGTTTTTTCATCCATCGGGATAAAGTGTATCACAAGGGGGAGCAGGGGATCGGAGATTGGCGATGGGTGAATGGGGATGGGGAGGCGGATCGCCCGCTACGGGGCGGGCTGAGGCTCATCCGGCCGGCCAGGCGGGTAGATCTTTTCCGGCGCGGCGCGCCGGCGCGGACGCTCGATCAGCTCGAAGGTAATCCCGTAGCGCGGCTCGGAATCCAGGTAGGCGAAGGCGCCATCCCCATCTAGCCCGTGCCCGCCCCCGGCCTGGATCACCGCCAGCCCGGCGGCTTCGGCCTCCGCCAGGGCGCGCGGCATGTCCTCTACCAGAAGCCCCAGGTGGTGAATCCCGTAGCCGTGCTCGCGGACGAAATCGGCGTACACCGTCGGCCCCTCGAGCGGCTCGATCAGCTCGATGCGCATCGGGCCAAAATAGGAGAGCGCCACGCGCATGCGGTACTCTGCCGGCTGGCCGTGATAGGTCATCCAGCGCAGCAGCGGCCGGCCGTAGGTGTAGATGTGCCAGGGGCCGATGCCGAAAGCGCCCCAATACTGCTCCACGGCCCGGTCGATATCCGGCACGACGACTCCTACCTGGGCCACGCCGTTCTGCAGGGGCGGAAAGCTCCCGCCGGGTGGGTTCATCAGATCCCGCGCCTCGCCGGACCACAGGTCTGGCCGTCCTGCAACGCGCGCCCGGACGGAAGCTGCTCGCCGCCGGGGAGAGCCTGCGGGATGGGATCGGAAAAGCGCTCGGAAGACGGCGCTTTATTCCCGCGCTTCTCATCCCCCGGCATAGGACTGGTTCCTCGCAAAGGTCTCCCCGAAGCCGATGCGCGCCATCTCGCGGATCGGGTCGTAATCGGCGTCGTCCACGGCGGCGAAGCGGGCAATTCCGGCTTTTTTCAAAATTGCCTGCCCCTCCGCGCGGGTATGCATGCGGGCGAGCTCTTCCCGCAGCTTCTCGCGCGTCGCGGGGTCCACCCGCTCGCTCACCACCCAGGGCGGGATGGGGCTGGGGCCAAAGGTATCGATCACCCGGATTTGCGGGGCGATCTCCGGATGGTCGCCCAGCTCCTGCTCCAGCACGGTCGTGTCGATGGCCGAGGCGTCCACCTCCCGGCGCAGGATCATCTGGATCGAGTTCTGGTGGGCCCCCGACTCGACCACCCGCCCGAAGAACGCCAGGGTCAATCCCCGCACGGCGAGCGAATACACCACCACCCCGTATCCGGACTGCGAGCCGGGTTCGTTGTAGGCCCAGGCCGCGCCGCGCAGGTCCGCGAGCGTTTGAAAGGGGCTGTCGGCGCGCACGACCACGTCTGAAAAATAGATGGGGCGGTCCTGATAGCGGCTTCCGGTCATGACCGGGGCGACGAGGGGCGCGATCTTCCCCGGGGCGCGCTCCGCCTTGCGGACGTACGGCAGCCCGCAGATCCAGCACAGGTCGATTTCCCCCGCGTCCAGCAGCCGGTCGCGCTCGGTCCAGGGGATATCGATCCGCAGCCGGACCGGAAAACCTAAATGACGTGAGAGATAGACCGCCAGGTCGCGGCTGAGGAAATCCATGTTGGGGGCCTGGCAGGTGGAGAGGGTCAGACTGTTGATCGAGGAGCTGGTTGGGTTCGGTGTTGTTTGCACGGCGTCGGTCCTCAACGATTCAATAGGGTGATTGAATCATATGCCAGTATGGTACAATTTGTCAAACCCAGCCCCTTCCTCAAGGAGGATCCCATGCCAGAGACGACCTACCTGTTCGTCATCAATAACGCCCCTTACGGGGACGAACGCCCGTTCAATGCGCTGCGCCTGGCCATGAACTTATCCAAGCGCGAGGACGTCCAGGTGCGGGTATTCCTCACTGCGGACGGGGTTTGCTGCGCCCGCAAAGGCCAGAAGACCCCGGAGGGCTACTACAATATCGAGCGCATGGTCAAAGCCCTGGCCGGCAAAGGCAGGGTGGCCACCTGAAAAACCTGCTGCGACGCCCGCGGGTTCGGGCTCGAAGACCTCACCGAGGGGGTAGAAATGGGATCGCTGCAGCTCCAGGCGGATTGGACCGTCGAAGCGGATAAGGTGCTGGTGTTTTAAAGGCGGTGATGAAAGTACGCGAGAGCGGGATGCCCGCGGAGGACTGGTGGAGCAGCTTTTTCGACCCCGATCTCATTTTACGGGAGCTGGGGTTGGAGCCGTCCTGCCAGGTCGCAGTCGATATGGGCAGCGG
>JAJYJF010000365.1 GCA_021796375.1 Chloroflexota bacterium
CCCAAGATCATCAATGAGCGGCAGTTTACGCGGCTGCGCGGCTATATGGACGGGCCGCACGCGCTGTCGGGAGGCCGGGTAGATGCGGCGGCCGGCAAAATTGAACCCACCCTGTATGACGGCGTCAGCCTGGGCGACCCGATCATGCAGGCAGAAATCTTTGGCCCTTTGCTTCCTATCCTGGAGTTTGAGAACGTCGAAGAGGCGCTGGAAGTGATCGGCCATTTCGAAAAACCCCTCTCCGTGTACCTTTTTACGCGAGATCGGGCGTTCGAGCAGCGCGTCCTTTCCACGGTCCCGTTCGGGGGTGGCTGCGTGAACGATACCCTGATCCAGCTTGCCAATCCTCGCCTGCCCTTTGGCGGGGTTGGCGCGAGCGGCACTGGAAGCTACCACGGGCATTACGGGTTCAAGACGTTCACGCATTCCAAGAGCATTATCAAAAAATCAGACCGGATCGATATCCTGCTGCGCTACCCGCCCTTCGCGAACCATCTAGGGATGATCAAGCGCCTGATGAGATAGGGCGGATGCCTTTACGGGCACCCGGCTCATCGCGTATTCCGCCAGCGCAGCGATCGTCAGCGAGGGATTCACGCCCGGGTTGGCCGGGACGACCGATCCATCGATAATCCACAGTCCAGGGTACCCGTGAATTTCAAAGCGGTCATTCACCACGCCGTGCTCCGCGTCCGGCCCCATCGGCGCGCCGCCCAGGATGTGCGCGGTGGTGGGCAGGTTGAGCAGGTTTTCGCCTGAGGAGCCCATGGCTACCCCACCGGTGCGCCGGGCAAACTCGCGGACGAGCGGGTGAGAGCCCTGCACCTGCGCCGCAATCTTATAACCAGATTCTTCATGTGCCACCAGGCCGCGGCGGCCCAGGGTGTACAGGCTCCGCCCCAGGCGCAGGCGCATGCGGTTATCCAGGTTCTGCATGATGAGCAGGATGGTGGCGTTATGCGCCCAACCCGGCAGCAGCATCGCCCGGGCGAAATCGAGCGGATGGCGCAGCACCCACCCCACCGAGTTCAGAACGCGCCGGCCGATCCCGTCCTCCAGCTCGACCAGCGGCGCAGAGATCAGGCGCATCAGCGACGACCCATCCGGGTAGCGCACGGGTTCGACCCGGGTGGTCTCGTTGAGGTTGTAGATAGAGGTGATCGCCACCCCCTTGGAATAGTCGACGTCGCTCTTGCGCGCGATCGACCCGAGCAGGGCCTCGCTGTTGGTGCGGACCCGGTTGCCCAGCTGCGGGGAGATCCCCGGCAGCGAGTGCGTTTCATCGCGCAGCCGCAGCAAGAGGGGTATGGTCCCCATGACGCCGCCCGCAAAAATCACGTTTCGCGCCAGGACACGCCCGCGGGGTTTCGAGAGGAAACCGGTGGATGAGCGGTAAGCCACTTCGTAGCGGGCTCCCTCCTCGCCGCCCCCGCCGGGCCGGACGTCGATCACCTCGGCCTCAGCCAGGATTTTCACGCCCCACTTTTCCGCGAAATACAGATAGTTTTTAGGCAGGGTGTTCTTGGCGTTGTACCGGCAGCCCACCATGCAGGCGCCGCACTGCAGGCAGCCGGTCCGCTCAGGGCCTTCCCCGCCAAAAAATGGGTCGGCGCGGGATTTTCCCTTCTCGCCGAAGAAGATGCCCACCTCGGTGGCGCGGAAAGTCTGTCCCTGACCGGCCTCTTCGGCCAGCCCCTGCAGGACGCGGTCGGCGGGCCCCAGGGCGGGGTTGCGCGTCGAACCAAGCATGCGCTGGGCCAGCTGGTAATAGGGCCGCAGCACCTCTCCCCAATGGACCGGCTGGTTCCAGATCGGGGTGGCGAAGGTCTCGGGAGCAGGGATCTCTAACACGCTGGCGTAGCCCAGGCTGCCGCCACCGACCCCCACCCCGTGCAGCACCATCAGGCCTTTGAGCAGGCTGATCTGCAGGACGCCGTGCGCGCGGAGGGCGGGCATCCACAGGAATTTCCAGAACTGCCAGTTGCTCCTGGCAAAATCGGTGTCGCGGAAGCGCCTGCCCTTTTCGAGGACGAGGACGGAATAGCCCTTCTCGCTCAAGCGGGCCGCGCAGACGGCTCCCCCAAACCCGGAGCCGATGATAACGTAATCGTAGACGATGGGTTGGCGCGCTGGCGTGGCGATATTCACCGGTCCTTTGATGGAATAAGATCAATCAGTTAACCCTCAGATTTCGCGAAGGGTGCAGGCAAGCTGCCCGCGGTTCGATCTATAATGGGAGAACGTTTTCATCGACATTCAAACGTGAATAGAACAACATCGTTCTGGGGAGGCTTTAATGGCTTTAAGGCTTGAGTTCGGTTGGCGTCTTCCAGATTTTCCCGAAACCTGGCATGACGATCCAGATGAACGCGCGGTGATCTTTCGGGATCAGATCCTGAACTTCATGGATACCATCCACGGGCATCTCAGCACCATCTGGGCCGGAGACCACTTTTTCCCCTGGCCGGCGGAGATGGACCAGTCTACCGAGACGCTCGAGCCCTGGACGCTTCTGGCCTTCCTGCTGGCGCGGTATCCGAAAATCAAGATGATCACGGTGCTCGGCCAGGCATACCGTCCTCCCGCCCTGGTGGCGAAGATGGCCTCCGTGCTCCAGCTGCTTTCAGGCGGGCGGGTCATCCTGGGGATCGGAGCTGGGTGGAAGGAAAACGAACACCGCGCTTACGGATATGACTTTCTACCGGACAAAGTTCGCCTGGATATGCTGGAAGAGGCCGCCCAGGTGATCCGCAAGATGTGGACCGACGCATCGCCGACGTTTATTGGGAAGTATTACCGGATTCAGGATGCCTACTGCTCCCCGCGCCCGCATCCCCCAATTCCGCTCCTCATCGGCGGGTTCGGACCCAAACGGACCCTTCAGATCGTCGCGAAATATGCGGATTGGTGCAACATCAACGATGCCGGCCTGGATTTCTGTAAAAGCCGGTTGGATACGCTCCGCGAGCACTGCCAGACCCTGGGTCGGGATTACGAGTGCATCGTAAAAAGCTACATCGGCGACTGCGTTGCGATCGCTCCGACCCATCCCGAGGCGGAACGGATCAGGCAAGCCAGCATCTTCGCCCCATACCAGCCCATGGTTGGGACGCCAGATGAAATCGC
>JAJYJF010000366.1 GCA_021796375.1 Chloroflexota bacterium
GCTGGGCATTCTTTCACATGCTGCTCGAAACTGCCGAGCTCTCGCTGATGAAAGCCGACATGCAAATCGCCGCCCTGTATTCGGACCTCGTGCCGGATCCGGCGCTGGCGGCGCGGATCTTCGCCGACATCCAGGGGGAGTACGAGCGCAGCGTGCGCGCGGTAAACGCCATCCAGAACCACCGGGTGCTGATGGAGGACGATCCGGTGATCCGGCGCTCGACCCTGCTGCGCAATCCGTACGTGGATCCGCTCAACTACCTGCAGATCGAGCTTCTCCGCCGCCTGCGCGGGCTCCCAGAAGGGCAGCGGGATGGCGTGAGCGACCCGGAAGGGAGCGAGGCGCATGCCCTCCGCGAGGCGCTCGTCCTGACCATCAATGGGATCGCCGCCGGGCTGCGCAATACCGGTTGAACGGGACGCAGGCAAAGAACTGGTCCGCGCTTCCCAGACTCGCGCGGACCAGCTTTCATGGAGCCAGCGGCCCTGGCTCATTTCCGGGCATCCCCTTGCACCAGCCCGGTTGCTGTGCTCTCCATCGGCCTCCAACGGGTATGTCCAATGGACGCTTCCGTGTTTCTATACCCCAGCATACACCGCAAGCCTGCCGGCACGCATAAAAAATGCGTGCATTTTTCCATACGCATCTGTAACTTTCCGTGCAACCCGGCCGGGTGCGTCCCAGGATGATGCCGTGGGCGAAATCCTGCAATGGACCTGACCCCCGGCGCCTTCCCTGACCCCGGAACAGAACATCCGGGGCGCTGCGCGAGGGAAGGGGAGAAACCCAGGGTGGTTGGGGGTGATCCCGTCAAGAATTTGTAAAACTCCGGGCTGGGACGGCGCTTGACGAAATCCATTTCTCGTTGTATAGTACTCCTGCAAAGAGAGATCCTCGTTAGGCGAGGCGTTTGCGCACCACATACGCCACTGCTCCGAAACATCCAGAGATGCCAAGGGGTAGACCAGGTGAGGTCGACACAAGGCTTCACATAAAGTGGCTGGGAGAAAACCCTAAGGGGCGCACTGCCAAAGCTCAACCAGTGAGGGCAATCCGTTCTGCAGTATGCTTGCCTCCCTGGTTATCCGACGGGGAGGCTTTCTCTTTGTCTCCTGCTGCGGCCGGTTCCGGCCAAGACCCAATGGCAGGGGTGAAAGGAGGGCTTCGCGTGGACGCGAGTGATACTCATCTAGTGAACCCTGGTAGTAGATGGAATGACAATCGAATGGGATCCTTGAACCGGACGCATCTCGGCCTGTGCGAACCACTCCTGCTTCACCCGGAGGCTTGCCCGAGCAAATTCTAGCCGCGATCCCAAGCTGCCCCTTCGATCGTCAGCCCACCTCATGCCAGGCGCAAGGTGGTTTTTTGTTGTTCTGGCAAAAATGTTGGAGGTGTGGTATGGCGTTTATCAGTGAATACATCGGCCGCCCGGTCACCGACCGCGACGGTCAGAGCGTTGGGACCCTGAAAGACCTCGTGGCGGACCAGCCGGTGCAGATGTCGCATCCGGTGATTGAGGCGATGGTGGTGCAGGAACGCAGCGGGGAGCGCACCATCCCGCTCTCCGCCGCCGCGGCGGTCAGCCCCGTCGGGGTCCCGCTGAACTTCCCCCGCGAGGCAATCCCCGCTTATACCCCGAAAGAGAACGAGTTCCAGCTGGTGCGCGATGTGCTGGACAAGCAGATCATCGACACCGACGGCGCGCGCGTGGTGCGGGTCAACGACCTCGAGCTGGTGCGCGTGAATGAAAGGCTGCTCGTCAGCAATGTGGACGTCGGCCTGCTGGGGCTGCTGCGCCGGATGGGGGTCGCCAAGTCGGCCCAGCAGATCGCGCACGGCCTGCACGTGCGCATTCCGCACACCTGCATCGCCTGGGACGATGTCGAGCTGATGCCGCACAACCAAGCCGTACAGCTGCGCGTCCCGGGTGGGAACCTTTCCGAGCTGCATGCCGCCGACCTGGCGGATATCATCGCCGACCTGAACCGCATGGAAAGCCGCGAATTCCTGGACCAGCTGGACGTGGAGCACCTGGCGGACACGCTCGAGGAGGTAGAGCCGGATTTTCAGGCTCACCTGGTGGAAGACATGCCGGATGAGAAGGTCGCCGACCTGCTCGAGGAGATGGATCCGGACGAGGCGGCTGACCTGCTGGCCGAGCTGCCCAAAGACCGCTCGGAAGACCTGCTGGACCTGATGGAGGCCGAGGATGCCAGGGACGTGCGCAAGCTGCTGGCTTACCCGGAGGATTCGGCGGGGGGGATCATGACCACCGAGTACGTCGCCATGCGCCCGGAGCTGACGGTCGCCCAGGCGATCGAGGCCCTGCGCGAGCAGGCGGAAGAAGCGGAGACCATCTTCTACGTCTACGTGACCGACGAGCTGGATCACCTGGTGGGCGTCTTTTCCCTCAAGAGCCTGATCTTTGAACCGCCGGAAAAGACCATCTCAGACTTCATGCAGACCCGCGTGATCAGCGTCAACCTGAAGGATGAGCAGAACGAGGTCGGGCAGCTGGTCGCCAAATACGATCTGCTGGCCATCCCGGTGGTCGACGACAACAACCGCCTGCAGGGGATCGTCACCGCCGACGATGCCCTGGATAAGGTGATCCCAACCGCCTGGAAGAAGCGGTTGCCGCGGTTTTACCGCTAATTCCGGTTGGGAGGGGCCATGAAAGACTCTACCGTGATGAGAACCCGCGGTTGGATGGCGCGGTCCGGATTCTGGAGGCGGGCCCTGGTGCTGCTTTCCGTCTTCGGTCCGGCAACGATCACCGCGATGGCGGATAACGATGCCAGCGGGGTGGCTACCTACTCCATCGCCGGGGCGCAGCTCGGCTACCCGATCCTGTTCCTGCTGGCCGTCGTCACCATCTTGCTGGCCGTCACCCAGGAGATGGGCGTCCGGCTGACGGTCGCGACCCGCCGCGGCCTGGCCGATTCGATCCGCGAGCACTTCGGGGTGAAGACCGCGCTGCTCATTTTCTGCGCATTGACGATCTCAAACATGGGGACCATCATCGTGGACCTCGCGGCGGTGAAAACGACCAGCGCGATTTTTCACATCCCCAGCCTGCCGGCGGTGATCGCCGTGGTGGCGCTCGCCTACCTGCTGATCGC
>JAJYJF010000367.1 GCA_021796375.1 Chloroflexota bacterium
GAAAGCAGGCGCCTTGCTGGCCGGGGTGATCACCGGCTCGCTTGGTAAAATACCGCGCAGGCCGGCCAGCGGTCCGCTTTCCTCAACCCGGTTTTCGGCCGCGCCGGTCTCCCGCGGGGGAAGCGCGGGGGCGACCGTTTCGACCGGACGGAGAGCCTGAACCCAGCCCGGCAGCTCGGCTGGCGGCAGGTCTTCTCCCCGATCGGCCTCGGGGGTTTTATCCTGGCTGCTCTCGGCGTATCCCAGCTCGCCCAGCCAGTCCGGCATCGCGCTGCTGATGAACGGCGGGGTGGGCGGGAGCTCCTCGGCCCCGGGTCCAGCCGCGGTCTCGTCCGGTGCGGGTTTCTGCGGCTCGCCGCCGGCCAGCGGGGATTCACCCCCCGCCCTGGCTTCCAGGTCGGCCAGCCAATCCGGCTCGTCCAGATTGGACCAATCCGGGGTTTCGGGCGCCGCCTGAGGGGCGCCAGCCGGCGCCTCGTCGAAGGGGCTGGGAGAACCCTCCGCCTGGGAGGCGCCTTTGAGAAAATTGACAAACTCGGTGCTCTCCTCCCCGGGTTTTTCAGGCCCCGGGGTATCTGCCCCGGAGGCCGCCGCCGGCGGAGGAGTCCGCAGGATCTTCATCCACTCAGGCAGCTCCTCCCCGGAGCTTTCAGGCTGGAGGTCGCCGTCCCCGACGCCCCAGGCAGACCCTCCCGCCGCGCCGTCCGGGGCCGGCGCTCCAGCCAGCCAATCCGGCAGGGGAGCGGATTCGGGGGCGGGGGTCGGAGCATCCGGTTGTTCGGGTTCGGTCAGGTGAAGCCGGGTCAGCCAATCATCCGCCGCATTCTCGTTGAGCGCCCCGGCAGGCTTTTGGGGCGGCTCGGCTCCGCCCGCGGGCTGGCGGAACGAGGCCAGCCAGTCCGGCTCGGGGCTGGGCGGTTCGGACGCCGTCTCGGGCGGCTTCTGCGCGGGGGAGACTGCCTGGCGCATGGATTCCAGCCAGTCCGGCGTCCCTTCAAACGGGCTTCCCGGCTGCGGGGGCTGGCTGGAATTTTCTGGCTGGCCGGCGATAGGCGGCTCGGCAGCCGGGGCCGGGGAGGCGGGCTCAGCCGGGGCGGGTGGCTCGCTCGCAGGCGCGCCGAGCCCGATCCGCGAAAGCCAATCCTCCGGGGCGGGGTTCTCCAGGTCCTGGGGAGGTTCGGATTCGGTGGGCTGGCCCGGCGTACCGCGCAGCGATGTCAGCCAATCCGGGACCCCTTCGCCGCCCGCCCAGCCGGGCGGCTCGGGTTTTTCCGTTGGGGAGGAGGGGGCCAGCGGTACGATCCTTGCCTGGCAGTACTGGCAGGTCTGCGCGCCGGCCGGGTTGGGTTTGCCGCACATCTGGCAGAGGATTTCGGCCATAGCATTATCCTCGATACGGGCGGTCGGACCCCATCAACACGCGCAGTCCGGTGGCCAGGCTGCCCAGGGCGACGCCCAACAGGATCCCGCGCATCCCGGATACCGGCAGGCGGTTCAGCGCCAGGGAGAGGTCGTTCAGGAGCGGGACATCGAAAGAGCTCAGCAATCCGCTGCCGAGGATCAGAAAGATCACCGCCGAGATCAGAAAAAGAACCGCCAGCGTGTCGCGCCGCTGGCTCAGCAGCCGCGCCCCCGCGTAGAGGAGCGTGACCGAAAGGATCGCCAGCAGGCTGGCTTCCACCGGCACCTGGATCGACGACACCGTCTGCTGCATCCCTGCCCCGTTGGGGATCACCAGGTTCTCGAGGATGCCGTAAACGAGGGTGAGGCCGAACGCGGCCAGCAGCACGATGGAATACGGCGCATCCGGCCGGTGCGAGCGGGTCTTTTTCCAGTGGACCGCGAGCAGGTTGAAGACCCCGATCCACAGCGCGAATGCGGCAACCAGAACCGCCCAGGTGAGCAGCTGGCTGCGGACCTGGGTGAGGCTGGGAACCGGCACAAAATAGCCTGCCAGGATGATCAGGCCGGTGCCAATTGCGACGATGGTCGAGACGGGTGACTTCATACGACCCCAAGCAGTTTCAGGATGGCGCCGAGGATCAGCAGGCCGGCGATTCCCCAGCGGAAGAGATCCTGCGCATGCAGGCTGGCGGCATGCATCTCCCCGCTTTGCAGGTACGCCCCGCCGGCGAACAGCTCCTCGCCGATCAACGGGTCTTGCGCGGCGGCAAAGAGGACCGCCTGTCCGGTAACCGAATCGCTGCCGGCCAGGTAGAAGGCATGGGTGGGCTCAGCCGCATCGGCCATCAGCCCGGCTTCGGGACCAAAATTTCCGAGGGCGATATTCGTGGAGATCTGCCCGTCGTTGATCACCGGGATCGCTCCGGCAGCGTACGAATACGGGGTGACCCCGGTAAGGCGGCTTAACCCCGGGTCGTAGTCGTCCATCAGGTTGGCTTCCGCGGCGCTTCGGCGCAGCTCGCCCTGGCTCAGCAGCGCGAGCGGGGCATCCCCGGAGGTGACCACCGGGGGCAGGTCGCTGGTGGAGCTCAACCGGGCGACGCGCTCCAGCAAGGTCAGGCCGACGAGCGCGGAAGCGCTGTTGGAGGCAATCAGGCTGGCGCTGCCCAGAGAAACGTGCACTCGAGACCCATCTTCGACAGCCATGCCGATGGCGCGGCGCAGGCGGCTGAACGCCGCCATGGGGCGCAGGTCGCGGTAGGGGTCCTTCCGGTTGATCCAGAATACAGCGCCCATCGCCCCGGCGAATACCAGGACGATGATCAGGCCGGCAATACTGGTCAGGTTCACGGCAGGGTTCCCTCCCTCAGGAAGGCAGCGAAATTGCGCAGCTCATCCCGGTTTTCAAGGAGCTCGGCAACGGCCAGCCACTGGTTCTCGGGCCTGCCCGGGTCGATCCACGGTTGGACGAGGTAAATGGCTTGCGCGCCGATAAAAGCGATTGGACCGGCGGCCTCGATCAGGCTCGCCGCCGCTTTATCCAGCCGGTTCTGTTGCAAGAATTGAGCCCAATGGGGCCAAATGGAATTCCTGGCGCTCGAGATGCCCATCTGGATAGGATGCCCTCTGCGGTGCGTGAAAGGGCAAAGCTGGATGCCCTGGTATCCGGGCCTGAAAGCCCCCTGCGGCCCTGCCGCTCCGGCGGCTCTGTCCCGGCAAT
>JAJYJF010000368.1 GCA_021796375.1 Chloroflexota bacterium
TCTGGAAGAACTGCGCGCCGGCGTTGACCTTCTTGTGCTCGCGGATGGCCTGGAACTCCGGGCGCGAGGCGAAGGGCGAGGCGGCCGCGCCCAGGAAAAACCTGGGCGGGAACTTGATCTCGCGGCCGTCCAGGTAGCGGCCCTCGTCGCGCATGCGCCGCAGCACCCACAGCATCTGGATCGAGTCCAGGTCGACCCCGTCCATCCGCCCGCGCGGCGGCGGGCCGATGCGGTTGCTGTCGCCGGTGATGCACAGCACGTTGCGGATGCCGAGCGCGGACGCCCCGATCACCTCCGACTGCAGCGCCACGCGCGTCGCGTCGCGGGCGGCGATCTGCAGCACCGGCTCGGCGCCGTTCTGGACGGCGAAGGCCGCGCAGGCCCAGGAAGACATGCGCGGCGTGGCGGACGCCCCGTCGGTAAAGTTGATCGCGGAGACGTTTGGCCAGATCAGGTCGATGTTGCTCTTCAGCTTATTGGTGGAGACCGTCTGCGGGGGCTGGACCTCGGCGGTGACGACAAACTGGCCGGCTTTCAGGCGCTGCTCCAGCAGCGAGGCGGGCTCGGTGTAGCCGGGGGCGTGGTACTCGGCGTCTCCCTGCCACCAGTCGGGCTGGCGCACCGGCCGGAAGATGCCGTCCCAGGTTGCGCCGCGCTTCTGGCTATCCGGCGAGAGCAGCCCGCCGAGTACGGTCCGGGTGCCGTTCTTGCGCACCTGCTTGAACAGGCCGGCAAACTGCTCGCCGCCGACCTGGTCCCAATCCAGGGGTGGGAGCACCTCCAGCAGCAGCTCCTGGCGGCCCAGCTTGAAGGCGCGCTCGTAGATCTTGTACCAGATGCAGGGGCGGGTCTCGTCCACGTAGCAGCGCTCGGGGGTCGACCCGCCGCAGGGGCCGTTGCGCAGCCCCTTCGGGCACTCCATCGGGCAGATGAAGGCCGTCTCTTGCAGGAGGCAGTTGCCGCACTGGCGGCAGCCCCACACCGGTCCTTTGACCAGGAGCTCAGCCTCTTCCAGGAAGCGGTTGGCCAGGCTGTCCTTCCGGAACGGGTAATAAGCGGGCTGCCAGCGGCGGCCGGGGGTCAGGATGGGCATGGACGGCTCCTATTTTAGATTAGAACAACCCCACCACCTTGCCGGTCTCCAGGTCCAGGTCCACGTCGTAGAACACCGGGCGGGTGGGCAGCCCCGGCATGGTGCGCATCTCGCCCAGCAGCGGGTAGAGGAAGCCCGCCCCGGCGCTCACGCGGACGTCGCGGATCGGGACGCGGAAGCCGGTGGGCGCGCCCTTGATGTTGGGGTCGGTGGTGAAGGACAGATGGGTCTTGGCCATGCAGATGGGCAGCCCAGCAAATCCCAGCCGGGTGTACAGGTCGATCTTGGCTTGCGCCTCGGGCAGGATGTCGATGCCATCCGCGCCGTAGATCTCCCTGGCGATGATCTCCAGCTTCTCGGGGATGCTCTGCTCCAGCGGGTAGAGGAAGCGGAAGTGCGAGGGCTTTTCGGCCGCCGCCACCACGGCTTTTGCCAGCGCTTTGGCGCCCTCCCCGCCGTCCATCCAGTGGGTGGAGACGATCGCATCCATCGCGCCCGCGTCCAGGGCCGCCCGGCGCACCAGCTCGACCTCGGCCGGGGTGTCGGTGGAGAAGGAGTTGACCGCCACCACCACGTTCACCCCGTACTTGAGCGCGTTGTGGATGTGCCGCTCCATGTTGGGGATACCCTTCTTCAAGAGATCCAGGTTCTCGTCGGTGTACTCCGCGGCCAGCGGCTTGCCGGCCACCACCTTCGGACCGCCGCCGTGCATCTTGAGCGCCCGGACGGTGGCCACCATCACCACCACCTGGGGCACGAGCCCCGAGTAGCGGCACTTGATGTCCATGAACTTCTCCATGCCGATGTCGGCGCCGAAGCCCGATTCGGTGACCACGTAGCCCTCCGGGCCCACCAGCTTGAGCGCGATGCGGTCGGCCAGGATGGAGGACTGGCCGTGGGCGATGTTGGCAAACGGCCCGGCGTGCACCAGGGCCGGAGTGCCCTCCAGGGTCTGCATCAGGTTGGGCTTGATCGCGTCCTTCATGAGGACCGTCAGCGCGCCGGCCACGCCCAGGTCCTCGGCGGTGATGGCCTCGCCCTTTTTATTGGTGCCGATCACCATGCGGCCCAGGCGCTCGCGCATGTCCGCCAGGGAGGTGGTGAGGGCCAGGATGGCCATGATCTCCGAGGCCACGGTGATGTCGAACCCGGTGCGGCGCGAGCGGCCTTTCTCCTCGGGTCCCAGACCCACCTCGATCTCGCGCAGGTAGCGGTCGTTGGTGTCGATCACCCGCCGCCAGGTGATGGAAGCCGGGTCGATATCCAGGCGCGCGAAGCGGGAGCGCTCCTCGGGGGTGAGCGTGTTGGGGTCGGTCTTGTCGATACCCAGCTTTTTGAGCCGGCGCAGCATGGAGGGCGAGAAGCGCCGGCTGCCCTGCTTATCGGGCGGGCAGAGGGCGTTGAACAGCTTCGCGTCGTCGGTCACATCCGCCTCGTGGAAGATGCGCGCGTCGATGGCCGCGGCGAGCAAATTGTTGGCGGCAGTGATGGCGTGGATATCCCCGGTCAGGTGCAGGTTGAAGTCTTCCATGGGGATGATCTGGCTGTAGCCGCCCCCGGCCGCCCCGCCCTTGATGCCGAAGGTGGGGCCCTGGCTGGGCTGGCGGATGCAGGTGAAGACCTTCTTGCCCAGGCAGGCCCCTAAAGCCTGGCTGAGGCCCACGGTGGTGGTCGTCTTGCCCTCCCCCAGCGGGGTGGGGGTGATGGCGGTCACATCAACGTACTTGCCGTCCGGCACGTCCTTCAGCCGCTCGAGGATCTCCAGCTTGACCTTGGCCTTATAGGGGCCGTAGAGCTCCAGCTCTTCCGGCAGGATCCCGGCCTCCTCCGCCACCTGCAGGATGGGCTTGATCTCGGCTGACTGCGCGATGTCGATGTCCGAGGGAACTGGACGGGTGAGCTTCAGCCGGGTGGGAACGAAAGACCTAGTCATAACACCTCCGTCGTCTGAGAGAAGAATACCTGAAAACGAATTTATCATACATAATTCTGTCAACGTTGTCAAGACGGATCCCTTGCTGACC
>JAJYJF010000369.1 GCA_021796375.1 Chloroflexota bacterium
ATGCTCTATGAGATGGCGCCCGGGTTCACCTTCCCGGGGGTTTTCGCCGCGATGGCCACCGCCTACATGCACCGCTACGGGATGCGCCCGGAACAGCTCATGAGCGTCGCCCTGAAAAGCCATGCCAACGGGGCGCTCAACCCCAAGGCGCAGTTCAACCGCGGCCTGCGCGAGATCATGCACGCCCGCGCGGAAGCGGCGCGCAAGAAGGGCGCGCCCATCCCCGATTGGAAAGACGAGCTGGATTTTCTCCGCGACCCGGCGGCGAACCCGTGGGTGGCCTGGCCGCTGCGCCTCTTCGACTGCACCCCGATCACCGACGGGGCGGCCTGCCTCCTGCTCGTCGCCGGGGAGCGCGCCCGCGAGTTCACCGATGACCCGCTCTACATTATCGGCTCCGGGCAAGGCTCGGATACCTCCTTCGCCGGCCACGCCGACCTGACCCAGCTGCGCGCCGCCCGGCTGGCCGGCCAGGCCGCCTACCGGATGGCCGGGGTGGCCCCGCAGGATATCCGCTTGGCCGAGGTGCACGACTGCTTCACCATCGCCGAAATCCTGGCTACCGAAGACCTAGGCTTCTTCGCCCCCGGCGCCGGTTTTCGCATGGTGGAGGATGGGGTCACCGCGCGCGACGGCGCCCGGCCGGTGAACACCTCCGGCGGGTTGAAGTCCAAGGGGCACCCGGTCGGGGCATCCGGCGCCGCCCAGGTGGTCGAGATCTGGGAGCAGATGCGCGGGGAGGCCGGCGAGCGCCAGGTGCGCGGCGACCTGCCGCTGGGCCTCACCCACAACCTGGGCGGGACCGGCGCTTCGTGCGTGGTGCATATTTTCGAGCGGAGGTAACCGATGGAAGCCGGGCTTTCGATCGACAGCACCTACCAGGCCTACCTGCGCGAAGGCCATCTGATGGGCACCCGCTGCACGGGCTGCGCGGAGGTCTATTTCCCCCCGCGGGGGATCTGCCCGGCCTGCGGGTCCAGGGCGCTGGAATGGGTGGAGCTGCCCCGGGAGGGACGCCTGGCTGCCTTCACGGTGATCCACGTCCCGCCGGCCAGCCTGGCGGCGGAAGGCTTCGACCGCGATCACCCGTACTGCGTGGGGATTGTCGAGCTGGAAAACGGGCTGCGCGCGAGCGCGCGCATCCTGGGGGTGGACGTGAGCCACCCGGAGACCATCGCCATCGGCCTGCCGCTCGCGCTCGAGCTCCCGCCAGCCGGCGAGGCAGCCAACTCACACATTGTGCTGGCTTTCAAGCCCGTGAAATAGCCTCAGGCAGGCTGGTAGCGCAGGTACACGACGCCGGTCGGAACAGAGGATGATTCGACCAGCTTTAGATTGACCTGCTTCCCCTCGGGAAACAAGCGCTTCCCCATCCCGAGCACGAGCGGATAGACGTGCAGAAGGTACTCGTCGACCAGATCGTTCTCGATCAGGGTGTGCACCAGAACGCTGCTGCCGTCCAGCATGATACTTTTCCCGGGCTGGCTTTTTAATTTGCGGACTTCCTCGACCACATTCCCGCCGATGATGGCTGAGTTTCGCCAGAGGCCGGCTGATTTCAACGTCGTAGAAACCACGTACTTTTTCAAGCCGCCGAATGGATCATGAGCGGGATCCGGCTCAAAGGCTTCACCGTGGATCCGCCAGGTCTTTTCCCCCAGCAGCAGGGCGTCCGATTCCATCAGGACCTGGCCGAAATGCGCCCCCATCTCGTCGTGCCAGTAAGCGCGCGACCAGCCGCCGTAGGGAAAACCGCCGTCCGTGTCTTCCGTGGAACCGCCTGGCGCCTGGATCACCCCATCCAGGGTAATAAATTCGTGAACGATCAGCTTCCGCATCGCTATTTCCGCCCTTTCAGCGCCTTAATCAGCTCCGGGACCAGCGCGTACAGGTCGCCGACCACGGCGTAATCGGCCTGCTGGAAGATGGGGGCGTTCCGGTCCTTGTTCACCGCCGCCACCACCCGCGATTCGCTCATCCCCACGGTATGCTGCACCTGCCCGGAGACGCCAACCCCGAAATACAGGTCGGGGTGGATGTTCGCCCCGGAAACGCCGATGTAGCGCTCGCGCGGGAGCCAGTTGAGCCCCTCCGCCAGCGGGCGGGTGCAGGCGATCTCGGCGCCCAGGGCGCGCGCCAGGTCTTCGAGCAGCGCCAGGTCCTCCTGGCGGGCGACCCCGCGCCCGGCGCACACCACCCGGCGCGCGGCATTCAGGTTGACCTGGCTGATGGGGCGCTCCTTGCGCTCTCGCAGCTTCAGCCGCCAGCCGGGGTCGACGAACGGCGCCGGGACGATCTCAGCCGGCCCGCCGGCCCGCGCCGGGAGGGCCTCGAAAATGCCCTGGCCGGCGGTCGCGAGCAGCAGCTCTGCCCGCGGCTGCTCCACCCGCACCGCCCCGCCGCCGAAGATCAGATGCCGGGCGCGCAGGCTGCCCTCCTCGTAAGCCAGCTCTTTGACGTCGGTGATCGCCGAGAGGTTCAGCCGGGCCGCCAGACGTCCGGCGACCGCTTTCCCCCGGCGGGTGGCGCCGATCAGGATCGCGCGCGGCCGGCGCGCGGCCGCCAGCTGCGCCAGGCTGGGGACGATCTCGTCCACCAGCTGATCCGGGGCCGGCTCGCCGAGCCACAGGACGCGATCCGCGCCGCGGGCGGCTGCCTGCTCCGCTTCTGGCCGCGGCCCAAACACAATCGCGGCCACCTCACCCCCGGTCTGGGCGGCGAGCGCCTGCGCCCCGCCGATCAGCTCGGCCAGCAGCCCGGGCTTTTCCGAGAATACCCACCATTCCCCATCATCTGCCATGGGTTGCTCCTAGATAATTCCCTCTTTGCCCAGGTATCCCGCCAGCGCGGCGGCGGCTTCCCCGGCCGCACCGGTGATGACCACCTGCTTGCGCTGCCGGCGCGGTGGGGCCTGCGTCGAGATCACCTGGATGGACTCCTCCAGCGGGGAAGAGATCCCCAGATCGGCCAGGCTCCACTGGGTGACCGGCTTCTTCCCGGCCATCAGGATCATCTTCATGGTCGGCAGGCGCGGCTGGTTGACCTCGGCTGCCAGGGAGAGGACCGCCGGCAGCGGCGCCTCGAGCACCTCTACCGCATCCTCCAGGGTGCGCTC
>JAJYJF010000370.1 GCA_021796375.1 Chloroflexota bacterium
AATCAAATCAGATTCTAAGGGAGGCATCTATGAAGATGATCGATCTGACCATTCCGCTGGGGATCGCAACCCCACCCTGGCCAACTTACGAGCCGCTGCAGGTGAAATACTTCAAACGCCTGGCGCCTAACGGCGCGAACGGCCAGCTGGTCACCCATTCCAACCACCTTGGAACTCACCTGGATGGCGAAATCCACTTCCATACCCCCGGCAAGGACATCGCCTCGCTGGACATGGATTTCCTGGTCCACGAGGCGGCTGTGGTCGATCTTTCGGACTGTGCGGCGGATTACGATGTGTATACCAGCCAAATGGTCGAGGAGCGGGTGGAGGTTCGCGAGGGCGACATCCTGATTATCCACACCGGCTACCACCATTTTGGCTGGGACATGCCGACCGCCAATGAGATCCGCTACATGGTCATGCACCCGGGACCGGACCGCGAGTTTGCGGATTGGGCGAAAAAGAAGAAGCTGCGCTGGATTGGGGTGGACTGCGGCAGCGCGGATCACCCGATGAACACCATCATCCGCGATTGGATGCCGCGGCAGGCCAAGCAAGCCGAGAAAGTCTTCCAGAAGAAGTTCCATCAGTCCCTGGCGCAGTTCTATGACGACACCAAATACCAGCTGATGCACCTGGAAATGTTCCCGTACGGGATCATCCACGCGGAATGCCTGGGCGGGGAGATGGACCTGCTGCTCAACCGCCGGGTCAACGTCGGCTTCTTCCCCTGGCGCTTCGTGGACGGCGAATCCAGCATCGGCCGGTGCGTGGCTATGGTCGAAGATGATGAGTATGATGAGCTGATGAAGGTCAAAGCCGGGCTCCCGAAGACAAAATTCGGAGATGCATTCAACCCGGAGCACGTCGAGCGCCTGAACGCCATCTCGAAGTCCAATCTCGCCTGAAACCGGCGATAGATCGAATGAAGGTTGTCCCTAATCCACATCTGTTCAGAACGGAGATTGACCATGTACATTGACCCCCCCGAAAAAGTATCTCAGGAACAAATCACCATCGACGTGCGTGAAATCGAGCCACTGCTGGAAGCTCCCCCCATGGATCTCAAACCCTGGCCAGGGGCAAAGATTACCCTCAAAGACGGCCGCCAGATGTATATCCGCGAAGCCAAGCTCGAGGAAGCGCCGATGATGATCGCGTACATGAAGCGGGTGATGGAGATCGAGCGCGATTTCTACGATGTGGTCGGAGCGCGGGTGCTGGCGGAACTGCTCGGCTGGCAGCGCAAGCGCCTGAAAGACCCCTATGTGCTGGTCGGACTGATCAACGGCCAGTGGGTCGGGTTTGCTAACGGCCGCCTGATGAGCCAGGATATCAACATCAGCCTGCACACCATGGCGCTGGCCCGCGGCGGGCGCATCGGCGCGGTCATGTATTACACCAAAGCCTATTACGCCTTCGAGATCCTTGGAAACAAAGAATGGTGGGCGACCTATGAGAGCTACAACGGGTGGCACCGCTGGGGCCTCGGAATGGCCCAGCCCAGCTACCCCTGGCCTGAATACCAGCACGAGCTGGGCGGCGCGCGGGTCTACTACGTGACCAAGAAGTACTGGGATTCAATGGTTAAGAATTATGCCCGCCAGATGGTCGGCGCGGATCTGGATTTCAACGTGCCGGACGAGCTGGTTAAGGCCAACGAGGTGATGATCGCTCCGGAGGAAGTCCTGGTCTGAGTTATTCCCGGCTGGTATAGCCGGCCGTGAAGATTCCGGCAGGCTGGTTACTCAGCCAAAATCACAGGTTGGTTATCTTCGTGGGGGTCGCTCGTGAATTCCCAGGTGTAATTCCCTGGGGCGAGCGGCCCCCACCCGATAGAGGCAGGATGAAACACATTTTTGAGGAAGAAAACAAGCTGCTCTCCACGAACGCCAGGTTTGCCGAGGCAGCCATCATCCGGCACGCCGGGTCATCGCCGCGCTCGACCGGAACGCGCATGCTCGTCCTGCCCGGCGGCGGGATCGTCGGTACGATCGGGGGCGGGCTGCTGGAGGCCGAAGTGATCCAGAACGCGCTTCAGGCCCTGGCGGAGGGGCTGCCGCGGGTGTGCAGCTGGAATTTTAACGCGTCCAAAGCTGGCGAGATGGGGATGATCTGCGGAGGGCGGGTAGAGGTGCTCATCCAGGTTTTCGAACCCGAGGATCGATCCGCGCGCCTGCGGGTCGAGGAGCTGACCGGGTGCGTGGAGGAGCGCGGGCAAGCCTGGCTCGCGACGCGGCTGCTGGGCGATCCAGCCGCGTCCGTTACCGTCGTCCAGCGGGTGCTCACGAGGGCTGCGGACGCGGAGTCGCGCTCCCGGGAGCTGGCCTCCCTGGCGGAAGAGCGGGCGAGCCACCAGCCGGCCTGGGTGGAGACTGCTGGAGAAACCTGGCTGCTGGAGCCGATCCAATCGCTCGCGTCCGTGATCATTTTCGGCGCCGGGCACGTATCCCAGCAGCTGGCGACGCTGACGGGCTGGCTGGGCTTCCGGACGGTCATCCTGGACGACCGGGCTGAGTTCGCCAACCGCGAGCGCTTTCCGCTCGCGGACGAGATCGTGCTGCTTCCATCCTTCGAGGAGGCTTTCGGCCGGCTGGAGATCGGCGCTGATTCTTACCTGGTGATCGTCACCCGCGGCCACGCGAACGACCTGCGGGTGGTCGAGCAGGCGCTGAAAACCGGGGCGCGCTACATCGGTATGATCGGCAGCCGCCGTAAAACGATCCTTATGTTCGAGGCGCTGAAAGAAAGCGGATTTGCCCAGGCCGACCTGGAGCGCGTTCGCGCGCCCATCGGGCTGGTGATCGGCGCTGAGACGCCCGAAGAGATCGCCATCAGCATCGCCGGCGAGCTGATCAAAGCGCGGGCCGGGCTATTGTAAGTTGAACCAGAGAAATCGGGCTCAGGGATCTCGCGATCAATGTTGCGGGAGACCTGCACCTCTACAAATCCCCCATTCAGGGGCGCGCGGTCCGCACACTGATCAGCTGTTGGGCTGGTTGGCCCAACCGATCCCAAAATAGGTAAATCCAAGCTTGCGCACCTGAGCCGCATCCCACTGGTTGCGCCCATCCACCAGCAAGGGCATGCGCATCACCTGCTTG
>JAJYJF010000012.1:0-11241 GCA_021796375.1 Chloroflexota bacterium
CGGCCGCTTCGCGCGCGCTGGCGCGCTTCGCCGGCCCGCGCAGCCTGATCTTGCCCGGAAAAGACAGCCAGCCCACGGTTTGACCCGCAGGCGCCCGGACCCGCGGCCGGATATCAGGAGGGGACGATTTTTACCGCCCGGACCGCTTCACCTGCTCCCGGTCGAAAACCCCCGCTGCCGGGTTCGTGAGTTAAGCGATCTCCCCGTATCGCCGAGGACGCAGCCTCCGCCGGCAAACACTACCGGTGCAGCAGCTCCTTCTCTGCCTCGACCGTCTCCACGTTGATCTTGGTCACCTCGGCCTTCATCTCGGGGGTCGCGCTGGGGGTGTAAGGGATAAACTTCACCATATCGCGCGCCTGCTGCATCAGGTCCTTCACCTGCGCCACGTACGAGAAATCCCGCCAGCCCGTCTCGGGGGGAATGGGGAGGTCGCGCGCTTTCTGGATCAGCGCGCGGGCGCGTACGATACGTTCTGAGGCGGGGATCAGGCGAGACATCCATACTCCTTGGGGTGAGGCGGGCCGCTGCGCGCCCTGGTTGCACCGGTTTAAGTATAGCCCTATTCCGAACGGGCGCTGCCGGGACGGATCGGGTATACTTCACACACCCATTTGATCGACGGAGTTTCAGCGCATGAAAGCAGCCGTTTTTGAAGAATTTGCCGGACCGCTGGCGGTCCGGCAAGTCCCCGACCCCCACCCCACCGCGGATGGGGTGGTCATCCAGGTGAAAGCCACCGGCATCTGCCGCTCCGACTGGCACGGCTGGATGGGACACGACCCGGATATCTCCCTCCCGCACGTCCCCGGGCACGAGCTGGCCGGGGTGATCGTCGAGACCGGCGGCCAGATCCGCGGCTGGAAGCCCGGCGACCGGGTCACCCTGCCTTTCGTCTGCGGCTGCGGGACGTGCACGCAGTGCCTTTCCGGGAACCAGCAGGTGTGCGACCACCAGTTCCAACCCGGGTTCACCGCCTGGGGCTCGTTCGCGGAGTACGTCGCCGTCAGTCAGGCGGAGCACAACCTGGTGCGCCTGCCGGAAGAGCTCGATTTTGTCACCGCGGCCAGCCTGGGCTGCCGCTTCGTGACCTCGTTCCGGGCTATCGTGGACCAGGGGAAAGTCTCCGCCGGGCAGTGGGTGGCGGTGCACGGCTGCGGCGGGGTCGGCCTCTCGGCGATCATGATCGCGAAAGCAGCCGGGGCGCAGGTGGTGGCGGTCGACATCGCCGAGGAGAAACTGGCCCTGGCGCGCTCGCTCGGCGCTTCCGCCGTGGTCAATGCCCGCCAGGGTGGGGACGTGGTCGCGGCTGTCCGCGAGCTCAGCGGGGGCGGGGCGCACCTATCGATCGACGCGCTGGGCAGCCCGCAGACCTGCTTCAACTCGATCGCCTGCCTGCGCAAGCGCGGCAAGCACGTCCAGGTCGGCCTGATGCTGGGCGAGCACAGCCATCCCCCCATCCCGATGGATCTGGTGATCGCGCGCGAGCTGGAAATCCTGGGGAGCCACGGCATCCAGGCGTACCGCTACCCGCAGCTCTTCGCCATGATCCGCTCCGGCCAGGTGGATCCCGCCCGGCTGGTGGGCGAGCGGGTCAGCCTCGAGGAATCTCCATCCCGGTTGACGGCAATGGACAGCTTCTCCGCCACCGGCATCACGGTGATCGACCGGTTTTAGGAAGAGATCTTCCCAATCTCCTCGACCAGGCGGTCGATCTGCTCCGCCGTGTGGGTGGCGAAGACGGCGATGCGCAGCCCGCCGCCGGGCGGGGCGCTGGTATACGAGCGCACGTAATCCACCGCGATCTCGCGCTCGAACAGCCGGTCCCTGAGCCGGATCAGGTTCATCCCCTCGCGCGCCTCCAGGCACAGGATCGGCGCCGGCGAATCGCCCATCTCCCAGCCCAATTCAGTCAGGCCCCGGCGGGCCCGGGCCACGTTCGAGCGCAGCGCGGCGAGCAGCCCGGGGGAAGTCCGCGCCAGGCGCAGCGCGGCCGCCGAGGCCGCCGCGGCCACCAGCGGCGGCGGGCTGGCCCCCGCCAGCACGCGCGAGTTCCGGTCGATCTCCTCCACCCAGCTCGCCTCGCCCCAGATGATCCCGCCGTAGCCGCCCAGGGCTTTGGCGAATGTCCCGCTGGTGCGGCAGCGGCTGTCCGAGACCGAAAAGAGCTCCGGCGTCCCGCGGCCGTGCTCCCCCAGCACCCCGACGGCGTGGGCGTCGTCCAGGTAGACCCGGCCGCCATATTCTTCCGCGAGTGCGAGATAGTCCGGCAGGGGCGCGATCTCACCCGAGATCGGGAACACCCCGTCGCTGAGCACGAGCGGTCGCTCGCCCGGCTGCAGGTCCTCGCGCAGCCGCGCCGCCAGGCTCTCCGGGCGCAGGTGGTGGAACGGGGTGATCGGGCGGTTGGTGGCGTAAGCCGCGTCCCACAGGCTGAAATGCGCGGACAGGTCGATGAAGATGTGCTCGAACGCTCCCCCGGTGGCCTGCGTCAGGACAGCCATCCCCTGGTATCCGGAGGGGAAATACAGCACCTTCTCCGCCCCGAAGAAGGCGCGGGCTTCGCCCTCCAGCTCCGCGTAGAGGGGGTGCTCGCCGTACCCGCCCCGCGAGGTGGCGGTCGAGATCCCGTAGCGCCGCGCGGCCTCAGCCGCGGCCTCGACCACCTCCGGATGGTTCTGCAGCCCCAGGTAGCCGGTCCCCGCGAAGTAATCCACCTCGCGCCCGGCGATGCGCACGCGCGCCCCGACCGGGCCTTCCATCCCCAGGTTGCTCGCGGCCATATCCCTCCTTCTCCGGCGTTCCCGGCTTACCGCACCAGCAGCAAGGCCAGGATCCCGACCAGCAGCCCGACCGCCAGCCCGAACGGCAGCGTTTTCTTTAAAACCGCGCCCTCCGTCCCCGGCCGGCCCACGTTGCTACAGCCCAGCACCAGCTTGGCCGGCGCCACCATCCCGCCCAGCGCCCCGCCCGTCGTCTGAGCCGCGACCAGCACCGCCGGGGAGATCTTTAAGAGCAGCGCGGCATTCTTCTGCAGCATCCCGAACAGGACGTTGGAGTTGTTGTTGCTCCCCGAGCAGAACGCCCCCAGGATTCCGATCCAGGGCGAGATCAGCGGGAAAGCCCGGCCCATCACGCGGCTGAGCCCCTGCGCCAGCAGCAGGGTCATCCCGGTGTGGTCCATCAGCGTGGAGACTCCCACCATCGCCAGGATCCCCAGGCTGGCGGGGACCGCCGCCTGGCGGGTGGCCGCGAATGCCGGGCTCCAGATCCCTTTCTGCTCGAACCAGGGGTGGGAGAAGACCCAGGTGCACAGCGCCCCCACCGCCAGGATCGCCGTCCCCGGGTGGAGGAAGAACCGGAATATTTGCCCCATCCCGGCCGGGGTGACGAAGCCGCTGCGGGTCATCACCTGCGGGAAGGAGAGCTGCCACGCGAGCGGGTACAGGCCGGCGCGCAGGCCCGTGGGCAGGGCGAGGCTGACCAGCAGCGCGGTGAGCAGGCCGTAGCTGGCGAAGGCGGAGGCCATCGCCGGGTGGAAGGCGCGCTTTCCGCCCGGGGTGGCGGCATGCGAGCCGGTCTGGCGGGGAGCCGTCTCGCCGCCAGCGCGTCCCCGGCGCAAAACACCGTAAACGCCCGCGCCGGCCAGTCCCGCCAGCCCCGCCCCGAACGCGGCCAGCTGCGGCAGGCCGTTCATCGCCAGCAGGTACTGCACCGCGCCCATGAGCGCCCCGAGGGCAAGCACCACCGGCCAGTGGCGGAGCTGCTTCAGCACCCAGGCAGCCGCCAGCCCGCAGGCGACGGCCGCGACGCCCAGCATCAGCCCGGAAGCCGGGATGAGCTCGCCCGGCTGCATCTGGACCACGCCCAGCAGGGTCTGATAGATCATCCCCACGTCGCCGAAGGTGACCGACCAGGTGTGCCCGATCGCTACCGCGGCCACGGCGGTGAGCGGCTCGACCCCCAGGCCGACCAGGATGGGCGCCACGACCGCGATCGGGACGCCGAACCCCACCATCCCCTCCAGGAAGGCACTGAAGGCAAAGGCCAGGACGATCTCCAGCACGCCGCGGTCGCCGACCGCCCGCTCGAGCCCGGCCGCCATGGCGCGGATCCCGCCCGTGAGGCGGACCAGGTTATACAGGTAGAGCGCCGGCCAGAAGATGGCCAGGCTGTAGAGGGAGATCAGCAGGCCTTTGACCTGCGAGACCCAGAAAACCTGCGGGGTGAGTCCAAACCCCAGGGCGCCGGCCGCGACGGCCGCCAGCCAGCCGGCCAGGCCGGCCTTCGGCCCGCTCCAGCGGAAAGCCAGCATGAGCGCGAGCAAAATGACGAGCGGGAGGGCTGCCAGGAAGTAGGCCATGGATGGGCCAATTGTAATCAAAATCTGCGCGCGGATCGCGGTAGAAATAAAAACCGCGCCTCGTGAAAAGGGGTCCGGCGCGCGGGTTGGGACGCGCAGGCGGCGCGGCCGGGAGGGCTTCGATCCGGGCGTCCCGCGCGGCTGCCCCCGGCCGCAAACTGCCTGGCGGCCGGGCGGTTTCCTATGATAATATTCTGGTGATTATGCTGAGAAATGCCAGGAACCGCCGCATCCAGCGCGAAGCCTTCACGATCGAGATGATGATCCGGCTTTACTGCCGGAAAAAGCACCGGCCGCAGGGCGGGCTGTGCTCCGATTGCCAGGAGCTGGCGGATTATGCCCAGCGGCGGTTAGAAAAATGCCCGTTCCAAACGGAAAAACCGACCTGCGCCAACTGCCGCGTCCACTGCTACCGGGCTGAGATGCGCGCCCGGATCCGCGAGGTCATGCGCTATTCCGGACCGCGGATGCTTCTTTATCACCCGCTCCTCGCCGTCCTGCATCAGATCGATGGCAGGAGGCCAACCCCGGCGCTGCGGGAAAAGAATCCCAAACGCGACCCGGACCGGCCGGATTGACCGCCGCGGGATATCCAAATTCCGCATTTTCTCGTTTCCCGAACCGCCCCTACCACCCAATTGAAAGCTCCCAGCCCGCGCGCCTATTGACAAACGGGCGGATCGGCGCTAAACTGTTCCAATAATAAACCAACCGTCGGTTTATAATAGAGACAGTTTATGTCGAGAATTGTTAACGAGCAAGAATACGCGGTCAAGCGCAACGAGATCCTCGACAGCGCCCGCCGCTTCATCTACACCAAAGGCTTCGAGCAGATGTCCATCCAGGATATCCTGAACGACCTGGGGATTTCAAAAGGCGCCTTCTACCATTACTTCGGTTCCAAGCACGCCCTGCTCGAAGCGCTGACCGATCGCACCATCGATGAAGGCGTCGCGCTGCTCCTGCCCATCTTTGAGGACCCGTCGCTGACTGCCGTCGAAAAGATCCGGCACTATTTCAGCTCCGCCGCGGTGTGGAAAACCGCCCAAAAAGATTACTTGCTCGGCCTCATGCAGGTGGTGTATTCGGACGACAACGCCCTCTTTCGCCAGAAAATGTTCAAGGCGGCCATGAACCACCTGCGGACCTGGCTCCAGCCCATCATCGAGCAGGGAATCCGGGAAGGGGATCTCAAACCCGCCTACCCGGCGCTGGTCAGCGAGATTATCTTCGGCCTGTTCCAAAATCTTGGGGATGCCCTGGCCGGGAAGATCCTGCCATCTCGCTCGCAGCCGCTCGACAGCCAGGACCTGGTGGATACGATGGCCGCTTTTACTGATGCCATGGAGCGGATTTTAGGCGCTCCCTGCGGCTCTCTCAAATTCATGGACGATGAAACCATCCGCCAATGGGCGCTCCCCATCCAATACAACTCGAATGGCGCCCAGGAAAGGAACCCAACCCAATGAGCCTCCTGTTGAACCTGGCCTGGCGAAACGTCTGGCGGCACCGCCGCCGGACCGTGATCGTGATCGCCGCGATCGGCCTGGGCCTCTCCCTGATGATGGTGTACGACGGCCTGATCACCGGGTTTGACCAGGCGATTTACGGGAACGCCATCAAAGTCTTCGGCGGCAACATCCAGATCCACGCCCAGGGATACTCGGCCGAGCTGAACCAGAACCCGCTCCTGCCGCTGCCGAACGATACGCAGCTGCTGGCGGCCGCCCGCGCCCTGCCCCAGGTGGTCGGCGCCTCCCGGCGGATCAACACCGGCGGGCTGGTCTCGAACCATACCGGCGCCTTCCCCGTGAAGATCATCGGGATCGAGCCCGAGGCCGAGGCGCCGACGAACATCATTGCCCAGCACGTGACCGCGGGGCGCTACCTGGCCGGCAGCGACCAGGACGTGGTGCTGATCGGCAAAGGCCTGGCGGATGAGATGAACGTCCGGGTGGGCGACCGCATCACCGTGGCCGGGCAGGCCGCGCATAACCAGATGCGCAGCCGCACCCTGACCGTCATCGGAATCTACGACCTGGGCATGCCGGATATCGAGAAGCAGTCCGTCTACATTTCGCTGGGCGAAGCTCAGGCGCTGTACGGGCTCCCCGGCCAGGCGACCGAGGTGACCGTCACGCTCCAGAGGATCGGCGGCGAGGCGGCCGTCATGGCTGCGCTCAAGCCCGCCCTGGGCACGGACGAGATCACCTCCTGGCAGACGAGCTTCCCGGAGCTGCAGTCGGCTCTAGCGGCCAAGGGCCAGGTGATGGATATCTTCAGCACCATCATCATGGTCATCGCCGGGATCGGCATCCTCAACCTGCTCCTCATGGCGGTATACGAGCGCACGCGCGAGATCGGCATCCTGGGCGCGTTCGGCATGCTGCCGCGCCAGATCTCCGTCCTGTTCCTGCTCGAGGGGGGGCTGATGGGTCTGGTCGGCGTGGCCGCCGGGATCGTCCTGGGGCTGATCTTCAACATCCTCCTCGGCCGGGTGGGGCTGGATTTCACCGCCTTTTCCTCCCTCACCAGCTACATGGCCCTGATCAACAGCCGGGTCTACCCGGGCCTGGGGCTGCAGAACCTGGCCTCGCGGGCGATCACCGTGCTCGTCATCGCTCTCCTGGCCGCCCTGTACCCGGCGCGCGAGGCTTCCATGCGGGAGCCTGCCGAGGCCCTGCATTCCGTGTGAGGTCTACCATGATCCAGACAATCAAGATGGCTTACCGTGACCTCGGGCGCAACCGCCGCCGCTCCTTCTTCTCCGCCCTGGCGCTGGGGATGGGGCTGGCGCTGCTGCTGCTCATCGCCAGCGTGGTGAAAGGCGAGTACCGCGGCGCGATGGACTCTTCCATTCAGCTGCAGACCGGGGACCTGCAGGTGATGGCCAAAACCTACGACGAAAACAAGACCAGCCTGGCCTGGGAAGACCTGGTCGCGAACCCGGACCAGATCGCCGCGCAGATCGGCGCGATGGGGCAGGTGCTGGCGGCAACGCCGCGCCTGTACGCCAGCGGGATCGCCGGCGCCGGGAACCAATCGGTCGGCGTGCGCATCATCGGCATCGACCCGAACTCAGCCGGCAACGATATCTTCCACAGGGCAATGACGGGCGGTGAGTACCTGACCGCGGATGACCGTTCCGGCGTCCTGATGGGGCAGACCCTGGCAAAGAAGCTCGGCCTGAAACCCGGCGACAGCATCGACCTGCTGGTCAATACCGCCAACGGCAATACCGACGAACAGATCTTCACCGTCCGCGGCATTTTCAACACCCACACCCCGGGCTTCGACCAGGGCAGCCTCTTCATGCCGCTGGCCAAGGCCCAGGCGTTCACGGGGACGGAAAACCATGCCAGCGTCATCAACGTGCTGCTGAAAAATATCGACGATACCGGCCCGGTTGCCGCCGCACTGACCACCAGCCAGTACCGGGTGCAGACCTACCTGCAGGCCAACCAGATCCTGGCCGATACCGAGGCGATGGCCAACAGCTACATGGCTTTCCTCTACCTGATCGTCCTGGCCATCACCGCCACGGTGATCGTGAATACGTTGATGATGGCGGTGTTCGAGCGCACCCGCGAGATCGGCATCCTGAGCGCCATCGGGATGAAGGCCAGCCGCATCATGGCCATGTTCTTCGCCGAATCCGGGCTGCTCGCGGTGGGTGGGATCCTGATGGGGCTGGTGCTGGGGTCCGTTATGGTCGCGCTGGCAACCCGGTATGGCTTTTACATCGGGGATATCGGCATGACCGGCCTCCTGCTCGGCGACCGGATCTACGCCTATCCGGCCGTTAGCGACGGGGTGGTCCTAACCGTCGCCACGTTCATCGTCGCCCTGCTGGCGGCGCTTTATCCCGCCATTCTGGCGGCCCGCCTGGAGCCCGTTCAGGCTCTGCACAGTGGGGATTAGCCGCAAGGAGTATAAAAATGGATGTCGCCAAGGTAGAGAATGTCACCCGCGTCTTCAGAATCGGCAAGGTCGAAACTGCGGCCCTGCGCGGGGTTAACCTTACGGTGGAGAGCGGCGAGTTTACCGCCCTGGTCGGCCCTTCCGGGTCGGGCAAGACCACCCTGCTGCAGCTGATCGGCTGCCTGGACCAGCCTACCAGCGGGCGGGTGTACATCAATGGGAAAGACGTCAGCAAGCTGAGCCGCAACCAGCGCGCCGATGTGCGCCGCGGAGCGCTCGGGTTTATTTTCCAGTTCTTCGCCCTGATCCCAACCCTGACCGCCTACGAGAACATCGAGATGCCGCTGCTGCTGGCGGGAGAAAAAGCCTCCGCGCGCAAGGCGCGCGTCACCGAGCTGCTCGATGCGGTGGGCCTTTCCGACCGGGCCGGGAACCGGCCGGACCAGCTGAGCGGCGGCCAGCAGCAGCGTGTGGCGATCGCCCGCGCGCTCGCCACCCGGCCTTCGCTGATCCTGGCGGACGAGCCGACCGCCAACCTGGATACGCCCAACGGCCAGCAGGTGATGGAGATCATGACCCGCCTCAACCAGGAGACTGGCGTCACCTTCGTTTTTGCCACCCACGACCCGCGGGTGATCAAGTACGCGCACCGCGTCGTCACTTTGCGCGACGGCTGCGTTGTCGAGACAGCCGGCGAGGAGAAAATCGCCGCAGGAGTCTGATATGAAGCTTTTCAGGGGATTACTGCCCATCCTGCTTCTCCTGCTCGCCGGCTGCCAGGGGCTCTCCGGCGGCAGCCCCACCCCGCTGCCGACCGTCGTCCTGGGAAGCGGCGGTCCGACGGCGCTGGCGGCCACCCCGAGCGCCGCCTCCGGCCCGGCGGCGGTAACGGCCTCCGCGGAGATCGTCCCTGCCCGCAGCGCGGACCTGGGTTTCGCCTCCGCCGGGGTGGTGGGGGAGGTCAAGATCTCCGAAGGCGACCAGGTTAAAGCTGGGGATCTGCTCGCCAGCCTGGACAGCTACTCCGCGCTGCAGTCTGCGGTAGACGCCAGCCAGATGGCCCTGCAGAACGCGCAGGACGGGTACGCTGCACTGGTGGCGAACGCGCCGGTGGCCCGCGCCAGCGCCGAGCTGGCCCTCGCCCAGGCGCAGAAAGCCCGCGACGACGCAAACAAGGCCGTGCAGAGCAAGCAGTTCCAGCGCGCCAGCCCGCAGACGATCGATATCGCCCGCGCCAACCTGATCGTGGCGCAGAATGCGCTGGATGACGCGGAGACGATCTACAACCAGAATAAAAACCGCTCCTCGACCGACGTGGTCTACGCCGCGGCGCTCAGCCAGCTGGCGGCTGCCCAGCAGCGCGAGCAGCAGGCCCAGTACAACCTGAATTACGTCTCCTCGCTGCCGGACGCGGTGGATATCCAGATCGCGCAGGCCAACCTGGACCTGGCCGAGGCAAATTTGCAGGCCGCCATCGACTCCTGGAATCGCGTGAAGGACGGCCCCGACCCGGACCTGGTCGCCGCCGACCAGGCCAGCATCGCCGCGGCTCAATCGGCGCTGGCCTCCGCGCAGTCGGCGCGGGATCACGCCGCGATCAAGGCGCCTTTTGCCGGCACGGTGGCGGATCTGAACGCCGCCGCCGGCGAAACGGTGGTCCCCGGCCAGGCCGTCCTGACCCTGGCGGATCTGAGCGACCTGCAGGTCGAGACGACCGACCTGAGCGAGCGGGATGTGGATCGCGTCAGCCTGGGCCAGACGGCAACGGTCAGCATCCCCGGGCTGGGAAAGGACGTTTCCGGCAAGGTGATCCACATCGCCTCGCGCGCCACGAAGGAGGGCGGCGACGTGGTCTACAAGGTCACCATCCAGCTCGCCGAGCAGCCAGCCGGGCTGCGCTGGGGCATGAGCGCAACGGTCCAGATCAGTTCATGATCTGGATCATTTGAAAACCATAGCTCCAGAGCGGGAATGGGGGATGAGTCTTCAGGAAGGTGGAGAGGCCGGTACCGGCCCCTCCACCTTCCTGAATTAACCTTTTAGGCTGTATAATCAGGCGCGTCCAGCGGAGTGCCCATCCAACACTCCACCTTCTAACCTGCATCCCGCTCCATCTCCGAGGCCATCCTGGGCACCCCGACCTGGATTATCCCGCTCCTCAAAGCCTTATTTCCTTACCGCCGGCAGCTCGCCCGGTTGAGCCAGTTCCCGCCCGTCGCGGCCCTGCTGCATAAGACCATCTTCAATGGGGATGATATGATTTTCCTCCCCCGGGGCCGGATCGTCATCCAGGAATCCGTGCGCCTGGACGAAAGCACCGTGCTTCCCTCCGCCCTGGTCGACCACTTCATCGAGCAGGCCAGCGACCGCTTTATCATGGATACCTGCATCTGCCGGGAGAGCGACCACTGCCAGGATTACCCGCACGACCTGGGGTGCATCTTCCTCGGCGATGCCGTCCGGAAGATCAGCCCCCAGCTGGGCCGCCTGGTTTCAAAAGAAGAGGCCCTGGCCCACGCCCACCGCGCTGATGAGCTGGGTCTCGTTCACCTCATCGGCCGCGACCGGCTCGACACGCTGTGGACGGGGGCGACCCCGTTCGGCCGGCTGATGACGATCTGCAACTGCTGCCCGTGCTGCTGCCTGTACCGCATGCTCCCCGATCTGGACGCGCGCAACCGCGGGAAGGTGGTGCGCATGCCGGGGGTGAGCGTCTGGGTGGAGGCGGAGGAATGCGTGGGATGCGACGCGTGCCCCAGCGTGTGCTTCGTCGAGGCGATCCGCCTGAACGGCGCCGTCGCGGAGATCAGCGAGGAATGCCGCGGCTGCGGGCGCTGCGTGGACGCCTGCCCCACCGGCGCGATCCACCTCGAGATCGAAGACACCGAGGCGATCCAGCGCCAGATCGCGCGTATTTCCGGGCTGGTCGAGGTGGGATAACCCGCTCGAACCGCCCG
>JAJYJF010000012.1:11341-15363 GCA_021796375.1 Chloroflexota bacterium
GGCGCTGCGTGGACGCCTGCCCCACCGGCGCGATCCACCTCGAGATCGAAGACACCGAGGCGATCCAGCGCCAGATCGCGCGTATTTCCGGGCTGGTCGAGGTGGGATAACCCGCTCGAACCGCCCGGTTCCTTGATCCAACCCCCTGGAACTACTGCCAGTTAAAGATGAGGTCCTTGGTCAGCGGGAAGGTGAACTGCATCGATGCCGGGCGGATGGTTCCGCAGGTGCCGTTCTTGCAGCTGCAGTTCTGGTCCATCACCTGGCTGGTGCACGAGACCGCGGTAAAGGCCACCGTCCAGGTCCCTCCCGCGCTGGCCGGAAAAAATGCGGTGAAGACCCCGCTGGCATCCGTGGTGGCATCCGTGCGCGGGGCGTTGGTCCCCGTGCCCTGCGTCAGCGAGAACTGGATCCCGTTGACCGGGTTCCCGGAGGCGTCGATCACCTTGCCGCGCACGATCAGCGCGTTGCCGGGCTCGACCCCCGGGGCGTTATTCCAGTCCTTCTCGGGCTGCAGCAGCAAGGCGAAAACCCAGCCCAGCGTCCCGCGCGCGGTCTGCACGTAAATCCATTCATTGCCCGTCGAGCGGCCGTAGACGGCGAGCACCGTCCCCTTTGCCAGCAGGCTGGCGGCGGGGAAAAGATATCCCGGGCCGGTGCGCAGCTTGGCGCCCTCGACGATTACCGTCGCGTTGAATGGGATGGATGCGCGGCTGGCTGGCGTCTCGCTCGGAGCCGTCGGCGGGGCGGTTGGGGTGGCGCCCGGCAGCGGGGAGGCGGGCGGGGTCGGGGTCGCCGGGGTGATCTCGGTTGCGCCCGGCTGGGGCGGGATCAGGGTGATGAGCAGGGCAGGCCCCGGGGATGCGGCCGCGGTCCCGGAACCCGCGGGCGCCAGGGCGGTTGCCCCGGGAAAGCTGCAGCCTGCCAGGGCGGTGCAGGCGGCGAGTGCGAGCGAAAGGCGTCTCCAGTTCATTTTTACCCCACTTCAGAAGGTGAATTCCGCTGGCCGAGGATGCCAGCCGAACATAAGACGGTCGCGGGCTGCTTCCGGTTCCCGGCCGGGCGCTCAGCCCGGTCGCGAATCGATCAGAGGCCCTGGCTCGCGCCAAAAATATGCGCAGGTGGTATTTTCCCGCAGGGCAGAACTGGTTATAATCATTCGTAGGAAATCCAGGCAGGTCAAATTAACATCAACGCAGCCGCCTTACTCGCTGGGGAGGGATTTGATGGCTCAACTCATCGGCCAGGACATCGGGCGTTACCACATCGTAGAACAACTGGGCGAAGGGGGGATGGCGCAGGTTTACAAGGCTTACGACCACCGCCTGGAACGCTACGTCGCGGTCAAGGTAATCCTGCCCAGCCAGGAACAATCCGAGATGTTCCTGAAACGCTTCGAGCGCGAGGCCAAATCGCTGGCCGGGCTGTCGCACTCCAACATTGTGCGCGTGCTCGATTACGGCGAGCAAGACGGCATGCCGTACCTGATCATGGAGTACATCTCGGGGGGGACGCTCAAGCAGCGCATGGGCCGGGTTTACCCGTACGATGAAGCGGCCCGCACGCTGTTCCCAATCGCCCAGGCCCTGGATTACGCTCACCAGCACGGCATCTATCACCGCGACGTCAAGCCCGCCAATATCCTGATCAACGATGGCGGCCAGCCGCTCCTTTCCGATTTTGGCATCGCCAAAGTGCTCGAAACCGGCGATCAGAACACGCTCACCGGCACCGGGGTCGGCATCGGCACCCCGGAGTACATGTCTCCCGAGCAGGGTCTCGGGCAGGGGGTGGACGGGCGCTCGGACGTCTATTCGCTGGGGGTCATCTTCTACGAGATGATCACCGGGCGCAAGCCTTTCCGCGCGGATACCCCCATGGCGGTGGTCATCAAGCAGATCAACGACCCGCTTCCCCGCCCGCGCGAGTATATGCCGGAGCTCCCCGAGGCGGTCGAAGCGGTGGTATTCCAGGCGCTGGCTAAAAAGCCGGAGGAACGCTTCCAATCCATGGCGGCCTTCGCGGCTGCCCTTTCCCGCCTGGCTCAAAAAGACCTGAGCATGCCCTCTGATGCGACCGTGGTCGCCGGCGCCGGTCACGACGCCACCATGGCCGCCGCGGGAGCCACGGTGGTGGCCGCCCCGGGCGGGACCGTCGCGGCCGCAACCCGGCTGGCCCAGGCGGGTGAAACGCCCAAAACTCCTTCCACACCTGTGCAGGTCGCGCCGGGAGCTGCCCCGGCCGCGAAAAAGGGCATCTCGCCGCTGGTATGGGTCGGCGCGGGGCTCGCCGTCCTGGTGGTGATCGGTATGGTCGTCGTCGGCCTCGCGCTTGGGCTTGGCGCAAAGAAAGCGGGGCTGCTCGGGGCCAAAACCACCCAGACCCCCCTCGCGGCCGCCACATCGGCCGGGTCTTCTCAGGTGAAGCCGACCAAGGCAGGCGCTTCCGCGCCGCAAGCAACCCAAGCAACCGGGGAAGCCGTTGCGGCGGATACCGCGGCGCCTGCCTCGCAGGCCACCCCCCCGGCGAACGTTCCGGTGATTTCGGGGGGCCAGCTGTCGCTCGGTGACATTACCGCCGGACTGGACGCCCTCTCCTCCTATAAACTGACCTTCACCACCCAGACCACCAGCGGCTCGAGTAAATCGACCACTTCGCTGGTGGAAGAAGCGGATAATACCCACAAGATCAAGCACCTGCACGCGGAGAAGACCGACGGAACGGGCAAGACCAATTACGACTTTTACATCGAGAACAACATTACCTATACGTTCAACGCGGCGGACGGCTCCTGCCAGAGTGCGGGCGAGGGCCAGGAGGGGCTGATCGCCGCCATGGTGCCTCTCCCGGCCGAGTACATCGGGGCGATCGAAAAAGCCGTCCTCGTAAATGAGAGCGAGGAGATCAACGGCGTCACGGTAGACCAGTACAGCGTGGATGCATCCATGCTGACCGGCGGCTGGCTGTCCAGCGGGAAAGGCCAAGTATTCCTGGCCCAGGATGGCAAATACGTGGTCAAGTTTGGCGCCCAAGGGACCGGAAATGCGGGGGACCTGGTCGTGGATTATGAGATCACCGCCGCCAACCAGCCGCTGACGATCATGGTGCCCGACGCCTGCAAATCCTCCAGCTCGGGCAAATCGGATATCCCGCTGCCCGCCAACGCCACCAACGTGGGCACCCTGGCCGGGATGATCACCTTCAAAAGCCCGGACAGCCCCAGCGTGGTCGCGAATTTCTTCAAGCTGGCCCTGCCCCAAAAAGGCTGGACAGCCGAGTTCCAGACGACGAGCGGCGGGATGGATGTGCTGATCTTTACGAAAGACAACGTCTCCCTCCAGATCATGATCCAGGCCCAAAACGGAGAGACCAACGTCTCGATCAACCAGCAGCAGTAGCCATCCAGCCCGATAGGATTGCCGCCTCGAGATCAGGGCAGCCGGCCGCCCCGGCGGCCTGAAAGCCCGGCTGTTTGCAATTCTGTAATGGCTTCAGCCCCACCTGAGTTATGTGTAATAATATGCAGAATTATTTCTTGGGGGGATCGCTCCCTCCAAGAAATTTTATTGATATCTTAATCATTGAAGGATACACGCAGCATGGCAGCCATGGAGCTTGCACTTTCTTGGAGACCCGCGAATACCATCACCGGCAAGCCGCGGAAAGAAGATGACCCGCAGCGGGAACCCATCCGCCAGATGGAACGCCAGTATGAGTGGCCGCTCTCCGCGAGAATCAACCGCAGGAAACAGCTTTTTCTCGATCAGCTGCCCGCGAGGCAGTTCGAATCGCCGCTGGAGGCGCTGGTGAACAGCCGCTCGCAGCAGACCCTGGACCAGATGCCCGGCCAGCTCGAATCACCGCTGTACGCGCTCACGAACCAGCGCGAGCCCCAGCCCATCCAGGAGCTGGACCACCAGCAGTTCGAATCTCCGCTCAACGCGGTCGTGAACCAGCCCGAGGACTTGCGCCGCTGGCGCTCGCCGAACCGCTTCCATCCCCTGCAGAACGGCATGTGAGCC
>JAJYJF010000371.1 GCA_021796375.1 Chloroflexota bacterium
GAGCCTCGCAGGTTATCCGTGCGAGGCTCGCTTGTTATGATGAAGCCCACCCGAGGGAAATCCTCCCGCGCTCGGGTTCCACGCTGAGGATCTTCACCGGAATCACTTCGCCGACCCTCAGCCGGGTGCCGGGCGGGAGCTGGGTCCGGTGCAGCAAGCCGTCGTGCTTGACGCCGATATCGACGAAAACGCCAAAATCGACCACATTGCGGACCGTGCCTTTCAAGAGCATCCCGGGGGTTAAATCTTCCATTTTGAGCACGTCGCTGCGCAGGAGGGGACCCGGAAGGTCCGCGCGCGGATCGCGGCCCGGCCGGATGAGCTGGTCGAGGATGTCTTTCAGGGTAGGGATGCCGGCGTCCAGCTCCGCGGCAATCTCGGAGATCGACCGGGAGTTTAAAAATCCCTGCACCTTTTGCTCGCGCTCCGCCGCGCTGGCTTCCAGGTCGAGAGCGATCATCCGGATCAGCTTTCGCGCGGCCGGGTAGCTTTCGGGATGAACCCCGCTGGCATCCAGCGGTTCGCCCCCTCCGCGGATGCGCAGGAATCCGGCAGACTGCTCAAATGCCTTCGGGCCAAGACCGCTTACTTTCTTTAACGCGCTCCGGCTCGCGAAAGGCCCATTCTGATCCCGGTATTCGACGATGGATTTCGCCAGCTTCGCGCCGATCCCGGAAACGTAGGTCAGAAGCGCCGGAGAAGCCGAGTTCAAGTCAACGCCTACCTGGTTGACCACGCTGCCGACGGTATTTTCAAGCGCCTCCCCGAGCTTCTTCTGATCCACGTCGTGCTGGTAGAGGCCCACGCCGATCGATTTTGGCTCGATCTTGACCAGCTCGGCCAGCGGATCCTGCACCCGGCGGGCGATCGAGACCGCGCCGCGAATCGAGACATCCAGGTCGGGGAGCTCCGCCCTGGCCAGCGGGCTGGCGCTGTAAACGCTTGCGCCCGCCTCGTTCGCGATGATGTAGCGCACGTCCTGGCGGCGCTGGATGAGCTCGACCGCCAGCTGCTCGGTTTCTCGGGAAGCGGTGCCGTTCCCGATGGAGATCAGGCTGACCTGAAACCGGTTGACCAAATCCTGGAGCGCCCGGATGGATGCCTCCCAGGCTTTTTGCGGTTCGTGCGGATAGATGGTTCCCGTCGCAAGCACCCGCCCGGTCGGGTCGACAACCGCGACCTTACACCCGGTCCGGAAACCGGGATCAATCCCCAGCACCACCCGTCCCGGGAGCGGCGGCTGCGATAGCAAGCCGCGCAGGTTCTCCGCGAAGACCAGGATGGCATGCGCTTCGGCGCGCTCGAACAGGATCCCCCGGATGTCCCTCTCGATCGCCGGCAGCAGGAGCCGGCCGGCGCCATCGTCAAGCGCGGTCTGCAGCGCTTCCGCCAGAGGGCTTGCCTTCCGGATGGGGAACGCTGCCTGGACGGCCGAGCGCCACGCGCCTTCGGGGATCTCCAGGCGCGCCCGCAGCACCTCTTCTTTTTCCCCGCGATCGAGCGCGAGCACCTGATGCGGCCGGATCGCCTCGACCCGGCAAGAATAGTCGTAGTACAGCAAGAATACGCTGCGTGGATCGTCCGCACCGGGGAGCTTCTCCGCCCTGAGCACGCCCATGAGCAGGGCCCGTTCGCGAACTAGCCGGCGGACATCCGCATGGTCGCTGACCATCTCGGCGAGAATATCCCGCGCGCCGGCCAGGGCCTCTTCGACGGTGGGCACCTGCTCGGATAAGAACGGCTGGACAACCTCGCTCAGGGATGAAATCCCGGAGGGTTGTGAGAGGATCACCTCTGCCAGCCCCAGGAGCCCTTTTTCTCTGGCAGCGCTGGCGCGGGTTCGCCGTTTGGGCTTGAAGGGCAGATAAAGGTCTTCCAGCTCTGTTTTCGTCTGCGCTGAAAGGATTTTTTCCTTCAGCTCCGCCGACAGCATCCCCTGCTCCTCGATCGAAGATAGGATGGTCTCCCGGCGTTGCTCCAGGCTGCGCAGCGTCTCCAGGCGGGTTTCGACCGCCCGGATCTGCTCTTCGTCCAGGCCGCCGGTCGCCTCTTTGCGGTAGCGGGCGATAAATGGGAGGGTATTGCCGCCCTCCAGGAGCTGTATGGTAGCGGAAACGCTCTTCGCCGCGACCTGCAGGTCAGCCGCTATTCTCTGCGAGAAATCCATTGCGTTCACAGCCAATCGGGATTAATCCAAAATTTCAGCCAGGCGCAGCAGATCGGGATCCAGCGCCTTTTTCCCTGAGACCACCACATCCAGCGGCGTGGCGCGAACCTCGTCCTTGATGACGCCAACCAGAACCCCGGTTTCACCTTTCTCGATCTGATCGGTAGCCGCCGCGCCCAGGCGGCTGGCAAGGATGCGGTCATAAGCACCCGGATTCCCGCCCCGCTGGACGTGACCGAGGATTGTCGAGCGAATATCAAAGCCCAGACGCTCTTTATGCTGCGCGAAATAGGCGGAGAGCTTCTCCGCATTGTAGGTCGCCCCTTCCGCCACCACGATGATCGCGTGGGGTTTGCCTTTTTCATACGCCGATTCGATCCTGGCGGCCAGCTGCTCCGGATCGGTCTCCACCTCCGGGATCGCCACGGCTTCCGCACCGCCCGCGATGGCAGTCATTAACGCCAGGTAACCGCAGTCCCGACCCATAACCTCAAGCATAAACGCCCGCTGGTGGGAAGAAGCGGTGATTTTCAGCCGGTCAAGCGATTCCAGGGCGATATTCAGGGCTGTATCCACACCGATGGTCAGGTCCGACCCGAACAGGTCGTTATCAATCGTGGATGCCACCCCTACCACCGGAAAACCATGACCGGAGAGGGCCGCATTTCCGGTTTGAGAGCCGTTCCCACCGATGACGACCAGCGCGTCGATGCCGTTCTGGCTGAGTGTGCGCAGGGCTTTCAGCTGGCCGTCGCGGGTTTTGAACTCCGGGCAGCGCGCGCTGCCCAGGATGGTTCCACCCAGTTGCATGATCCCGCCAACCTCTCGCGGGCCCATGGGGGCCAGGTTGCCGTAGATCAACCCCTGGTAACCCTGGCGGACCCCGTAAACTTCCCACCCTTTGTGCACCCCGGTCCGAA
>JAJYJF010000372.1 GCA_021796375.1 Chloroflexota bacterium
GCCATGATTTCTCTCCTTTACCGGGTTTCTTACGAATAGATGATGATTCGGTAAAAAAGTTACATAAATCACGGGAGAACAAAACAGGGCGCCCGGAAAGCGGCGCCCTGTTCGCGGGAACCTCAGCAGTTGGTTACTGGCTGGTCTGCGAGAAGTACGGACAGCCCAGAACTCCAGCCCTTCCACCGCCCATCATGCCCCCCCGCCTGCCGGCGCCGCGCAGTTTCATCCAATCTGCCTGCGCCTGGGTGATTTTCCCATCCTTCACCGCCTGGTCGAGCGCCAGGCCCCGCGCCTCGCTCCACAGCGCGGCAAACTGCTCCGCGGAATAGCCTTTGGAGGCGGCCACCTGCGCCAGCGTCTGTCCCTGGGCCAGCAGGGCATTGAGGTCAGCGGCGCTCATCCCCAGCTTCTGGGCGAAGGCGGCGATCATCTCATCATGCATGAAGCCGGTCTGGGCTCCCGCGGCCGAATTCCCGAAGAACCCCATCCCCCCGCGGGCTCCACGGCCAGGTCCATATCCCATCCCGGGCCCGTAAAGCGCCTGGGGGGTCTGGGTGCCCGTTGGACCGATCGATTGAGCGTGCACCAGACCTGCCGTGCCCAAAACGGCCACTACCAGCCCCGCGAGTACAAGACCGAGCAATGCTTTCTTACCCATTTTTTCTCCTTGTTCAATAAGATTGTTCCATCAAATTTCTAGACTTCAGTCTACCGGTCAGATGCGAAGAAGTTATGAAGGAGTCGTGCGATTGGCGTGAATGTTTTGTACCTCGGGGTTCAACTGGCCCTAGCCTCCGGCCCGGCCGTTCCCGGGGGCGGTGGTTGGCTGCGGCCCGGGCCCCATCCCTCCAGGACCGGGCTGCTGCGGCTCGGGGGTGCTGGCTGGCTGCGTCGACTGCGGTCCCGGGCCCATTCCGGCCTGGGTCCCGCTGCCCGGCCCGGCGTTACCGGCCATCTGGGTGGGCGCCGGTCCAGCGCCGGTCGGGCTGAGACCGCCACCCGAGCTGGTCGCGGTCCCCATCCATCGATACCCGCTCTGCGGGGTGCAGGTTTGCGTCGGCTCGGGACCCGGGCCGGGGCCGTACCCGCTGCCGGGGGTTGGCGTGCCGGTCGTCCAGGGGTTGCCCAACCCGGCGCCCGCTGTGGGCTGCGGGCTGGGGACGCCGGTGGGTCCCAGCTCCCAGCCAGCCCGCAGCTGCTGGCGGTATTCCTGCGGGTCGCTGAGGCTCTGTTTTGCCAGCTGCAGCCGGGTGGTGAGCATGCTGCGCAGGCGAGAAATTTCGGGGTCCGCCGGCGCGCCGGCGGGCAGCCGGTCGAGCTCGGCGATCTGCGCCTGGAGCCGGGTCCGTATTCTCAGGAGCTCCTGGTTCATCTGGGCATCCTCCATCCCGGCTGCCAGCTGGAATGCGGTCCCGTACTCTTGCTGGAGGCGGTCCTGGAGGGTTTGCGGCACCGGGCTTCCCTCGCCGGCGAGCCGCACCGCTTCCTGCACGCGCTGGTCTGAAAACGCCAGGGCGAGCTCGATCTGGCTCTGCTGCTGGACGGTGAATCGGCTGCGAACCTCCTCACTGGCCAGCTTTACCGCGTACAGCGGCTGGTCCGGCAGGCTGTTTTGCGCCGCGGCGGCGGTCAAGCCGGTCCCCCCCAGGAAGAGGGAGACAATCAAGAAAAGTGCGGTCAGGGTCGTCATCGGATTGGTTTCCTTTCTTCGGAGGGGATTGATCCAATCCCTATGACGCGCGCTGGCGGGGGGAGATACGGTCCCCGCGAGCAGTTTTGCCTGGGCTAGAAATCGCGCCTTCCCGGCCGCCGCGCTCCCCGGATCGCGTTCCGGGACTTTCGCCAGCTGCTGGAAAGCCTCCATCAGCCCCGGGTCCAGATTCTCATCCGGTTCGTTCATCGTTTTTCTCCCGCTCTGAAATTAACATCCGCCGCAGGCTGCCGAGCGCCCTGTGCTGGAGCGCTTTGACAGCCCCCACCGGTTTTTGAATCGCGAGCGCGATGAGTTCGTTCTCCCACCCATCCAGAAACTTGAGCGCGATCACCTGGCGCTGGTCGGGGGTCAATCTCACCAGCGCCGCCCGGAGGCGCTCCCCGAGCTGCTTCCCCGAAATCGCGTCCTCCACCCCTTCCTGCTCCGCTGCGGCTTCTTCGTCGAGCGCAAGGGGAGGCGGAGGCTCGCGCCGGTACTGGTCGGTGATCCAGTTGTGAGCTACCCGGTAGAGGTACGCGGAGAGCTGGTCCCGCGGCCCCCCGCCGTTCTGGAGGGCGCGAAGCAGGCGGGCAAAGGTTTCGGCGACGCAGTCCTCGGCCAGGCACTCGTCCCCGAGCAGGCGGTAGGCGTAGCGGTAGATCCCCGGGCTGTATTGATCGTAAATCGCAGCCAGGGCTTCCACGTCGAACCTGCGGGCCTGGTGAATGAGAGAGCCTTCCATGTACGATTTCACCGCTATCCTTTAAGACGCCGGGGAGACACCCCGGATACGGCTTTCCCGTCCGTTTGGGAGGCGCGCTGAGAACCGGGCGCCCCATTCAGGGTACCCCACGGATGTGGTCGCCTTATGAAGGGGCTGTGAAGAAGTTGTGAAGATCCCTGATGCGGCTGCCATTGAGTATAATGGCCCCAGTCAGGATTTTAACCCTGCAGCTGATCGAATAAAGGTAACCTGCGTATGAGTGAGATCGCACAACTCCCCTCCCTGGAAGCGCTCCAGGCCGGCGAACGGGACGCGTTCGCCCGGCTGGTCGACCTGACCTCGGGGCATATCTACCGGGTGGCGTTCCAGATTCTCGGGAGCGAGGAGGACGCCGAGGACGTTCTGCAGGAAACGTATCTCAAAGCCTACCGGGCCCTGCCCACCTTCGAGGGCCGCTCGAGCCTGACCACCTGGCTGTACCGGATCGCCGTGAACGAAGCGCTCATGCTGCTGCGCAAGCGCCATCCCGGTCTGGTATCGGTAGAAGAAGGCGGCGCGTCCGATGAAAGCGGCGAGATCGAGGAGATGGAGATCGTCGATTTCTGCTGCCTGCCGGAGGGGGAGCTGCTCTCGAGCGAATCGAGGGAGTTCCTGGAAA
>JAJYJF010000373.1 GCA_021796375.1 Chloroflexota bacterium
CTGCCCACAGGGCGAGCAGGTGATGGTCTGCATCCGTGAGCGTCCCACCCCGGCGGAGGGTGATGAAGCGCGGGTCGCGGTCTTTGGGGAAGATCATGCTGCACCTCTGCTGGACTCCGATTTTCGAACCCCTTGCCTTCACCGGTATAGTAACCCATTTGCGGTAATTTCATCCCCGTTTTTTGCGTCTTTTTGGAAAGCTCCCCGTCTATATCGTATAAATACGATATAAGGAGAAAAAATAATGGACGCACTTGTCGGTTTATTCCTCAACTCCCTGCTCCAGGTCTGGGTGAGCTTCACCCACAACTGGCCCTACCTCGCGGCCAGCATTCTGATCGCGGCCGGCCTCAAGCGCTACCTGGACCCGCAAAAGGTATCCGCTTTTCTGGCCCGCCACCAGCGGGTTGGGGTCTGGGGGGCGACCGCCGCCGCGGTGGGCACCCCGCTGTGCTCCTGCGGCACCACCGCCGTGCTGCTGGGCATGCTGGCGACCCAGATGCCCTGGGCGCCGATCATCGCCTTCATGGTCGCCTCGCCGCTCACCTCCCCGGAAGGGCTGTTCTACAGCGCGGGTCTGTTCGGGTGGCCGTTCGCCCTGGCCTTTTTCATCGCTTCGATCTTCCTGGGGCTGCTTGGCGGGCTGGCCGGGGAAATCTTGGAGAGGCGCGGCTGGCTGAAAGACCAGTCCCGCTATGTGGTCTCCCCCCGCGCGGAAGCCCGCAGTGGGCCGGAGGTGGAGTGCAGCTGCCGGCCCCAGCCCCAGCGGCTGGCGGTGAGCTGCTGCGCCGCGGCGGCCGTGCCCGGCGGGACCGCCGTCCACGCGAGCAACTTGCTGTCCGTCTGGCCCATCGTGCAGGCGGCTTACAGCGGCTGCTCCTGCGCCGGCCCTTCGCCTGAAGCTGCGCCTCAAGCGCGCGCCGGCCTGTCCCCCCGGCCGGCCCAACCCGCCCCGGCGCCCTTCTTCGCCGGCGTGCTGGAGATCGGAAAGCGGCTGCTGCCGTTGTTCTTCGGTTTCGCCTTTATCGGCTACTTCTTAAACGGGCTGATCCCCGCGGATTGGGTTTCCTCGATCTTCGGGCAGGGCCGGGCGTACAGCGTCCCCCTGGCGGCGTCGCTCGGCCTGCCGCTGTACATCAATACCGAAGCCTCGCTGCCGCTCGTCCGCGGGCTGATCGGCGGCGGGATGAGCCAGGGAGCGGCGCTGGCATTCCTGATCACTGGGGCGGGGACCTCCGTCGGTGCGGTAACGGGCGCCCTGGCGATCGCCCGCTGGCGGGTGATCGCCCTGGTGGTCGGCATCCTGTGGATCGGCGCGGTGGCGGCGGGTTTCAGCTATAACTTGCTGCTCGCTATGCGGTTGTTCTAGGCGAGAACGGTGGATTACGGATCGCGAATCACCGTTCTCCATTCACGACTCGCCCTCTTCTTACGCCACCACGGCCTGGTATACCATCTGGCGGAAGAGCGGGTCGAAATCGAGCGGGTTGTTCAGGACCTGGGTCAGCAGCACCCCGATCATCTGCTCGCGCGGGTCGACGAAGAAGAACGTCGAAGCCGCCCCGCTCCAGTAATACGTCCCCTCCGAGGCGGTGAAACCCGACCGGGTTTCGTCCAGGTTGACGCCAAAGCCCAGGCCGAAGCCCAGCCCGGGTTTATCCTCCCCGTCGATATTGTAGGGCAGCAGGGAAGCCGGCAGGTGGTTGCGGACCATCTTCTCAACCGTCTTCCTGCCCAGCAGGCGGGCGCCGTCCAGCTCGCCGCCGTTCAGGAGCATGCGCGCGAACCGCAGGTAATCATCCAGGCTGGAAACCAGCCCGCTCCCGCCCGCCTGGATGGCCTGCGGATTGTTGAAAGGGCTCCCTGCCGGCCCATCGAGGCGGGTGATGCGCCCGTCTTCATCCGGACCGTACAGCGCCGCGAAGCGCGCCGACTTCTCCGGCGGCACGAAAAACGCGGTGTCGGCCATCCCCAGCGGGGTGAAGATGCGCTCCTGCAGGAAATCGCCGAAAGGCCGCTCCGCGATGCGCTCAACCAGAAAGCCGAGCACGTCCATCCCGATGCTGTAGCGGTAGCGCGCCCCAGGCTGGCAGGCGAGCGGCAGCTCCAGCACCCTGCGAATCAGCTCGTCCAGCGGGAAGGGGTACGTCAGGTCCTTGCGCAGGTCGATCCCCGCGGCGCGGAACAGGTCCTCCACCGGCGAATCGACAAAGAGGCCGTACCCCAGCCCGCCGGTATGCAGCAGCAGGTCCAGCACGGTGATCTGGCGCGCGATCGGCTCGAGTTTTTCGCCGGCGTACACTTTCAACGCCGAGAAACCCGGGATGTAGCCCGAGACCGGATCGCTCAGCTGGACCTTGCCCTCCTCGACCAGCATCATCAGCACCGCGGCGGTCAGCGGCTTGGTCATCGAGTAGATGCGGAACAGGGTGTCGCCGCGCATCGGCAGGTTCTGCTCGACGTCCATCCAGCCCACGCATTCCTGGTATGCCAGCTGGCCGCGGCGCCATACCGCCAGCAGGAAGCCGGGGCTGAGCCGGTCGTCGACCAGCCTCTGGAAGACCGGGCGGACGCGCTTCAGACGCTCGCTGGAAAGTCCAACGGATTCGGGGTCGGTGGAAGTCATGCATGCACCTCAAGGTTGGTGATTGGTGAATGGAGGATGGAGAATCCCGCGTGAATAAATTGGGGATTCTCCACGTATTTTAACCCCATCGAAGTAATCTGGCCGGCCGGTTGCGCCCTCAGCCTTCCCGCATCCGCTTGTAGGCGTTGATCAGCCCGTTCGTCGACGGATCGTGCGAGGCGACCTCTCCCGTCCCTTTCAGCTGCGGCAGGATGGTCTTGGCCAGCTGCTTGCCCAGCTCGACGCCCATCTGGTCGAAGGAGTTGATCTCCCAGATGGCCCCCTGGGTGAAGATCTTGTGCTCGTAGAGCGCGATCAGCGCGCCCAAAACCTCCGGCGTCAGCTCGGGGTACAGGAAGGAGTTGGTCGGCCGGTTGCCCGGGAAAGTTTTCGCGGCGGCGAGCAGCTCCAGCCGGGAGCCGCTGTAGCCTTCGGCGGCCAGGTCGCGGCG
>JAJYJF010000374.1 GCA_021796375.1 Chloroflexota bacterium
GGCGAGCCGGCTTTGGGAATGTCAGACCAGCAGCTGCGCGACGAGGTCATGACCCTCTTCCTGGCCGGGCACGAGACGACGGCGAACGCCCTTTCATGGGCCTGGGTGCTGCTGGGCCAGAACCCCCAGGCTGAGGCCCGCCTGAGCCAGGAGCTGGCGCGGGTCTTGGGCGGGAGAGTTCCCACGGTCGCGGACCTGCCGTCCCTGCCCTACACCGGGCAGGTGGTCAGCGAATCCATGCGCCTGTACCCGCCCGCCTGGGTGATCGGCCGCCAGACCGCCGAACCGGTCACGCTCGGCGAGGAGGAGATAGCCCCCGGCTCGGGGGTGATCATGAGCCAGTGGGTGATGCACCGCAGCGCGCGCTACTATCCAGAGCCGCTGGCGTTTCGTCCCGAGCGCTGGGAGGGCGATTTTGCCCGCCGCATTCCCGAATTCGCTTACTTCCCCTTTGGCGGGGGCCCGCGGCTGTGCATTGGCAAGCCGTTCGCCCTACAGGAGGCGGCGCTCGTCCTGGCGACGGCTGCCCAGCGCTACCGGCTGGAGCTCGCTCCCGGCCAGAGCTTCCGCCCGCGGCCTTCGATCACCCTCCGGCCGGGGGGCGGGGTGAAGGTGGTGCTCCGCAAAAAGTGAGGTTGGAGGTCTCGCCCGGCAGGAGCGTCTCCGGGGAGAGCGGCAGCGCGCGTCCGCCTTCTCCGGCCTCCCGCGGTCGGGCGGACCTGATTAAAAGCCAAGCTCCCGGTGGGATCGATGACCGCCGGGAGCTCTTAGCTCTCATACCGGTATATTGGTTCTAACCTACCAAACCCTTTATCCATACCAGAAAAGTGTATTCCCCCTGACCGTACATAGACAATTGTACTCATTCGGAGCCCCGGAAACATTTGCGAAAATTTGGCTTTTATTGGTACTCCAGCTGGCCGGCGAGCTGGTAGCCCACGTCGCGCACGGTGACGATCAATTGTGGGTGGCGCGGGTCGGGCTCCAGCGCTTTGCGCAGCTCGTGGATCTGCCAGCGGGAGAGCTCGCGGGCTTCGCTCCGCGAGACGCTGTACCTCTGGGCTTCGAGGACCAGGGTTTCATAGCTGACCGGGTTGGGTGCGTGCCGCACCAGGCAGACCAGGTAGTCGAAGGTGGTCGGGGCAAGCCCGGCTTCCTTCTCCCCGGACTGCACCCGGCGGGTGTGCAGATCCAGCCGCATCGTCCCGCAGTAGAGGTAGCGAGCCGCCGGCTGGCTGGTTGGGCGGGCGGCTTCGGGGGAAGAATCATCGATGTCGTCGAGCTGCGAGAGCAAGCCCTGAATTTGCGAGACGATCTCGCGCCGGCGGATAGGGTTCTGGCGCTCGGCGAGCACCTGCTGCACCCGGGCGAGCAGCTGCTCGGGGTCCACCGGCTTGATCAGGTAATCCCGCGCGCCCTGGCGGACGGCCTCGATGGCGGTCTCCAGGCTGGCATGCGCGGTGATGATCAGCACGGGCAGCCCCGGGCACTGCTGGCGCAGCTTCGGCATCAAAGTCAGGCCGTCGACCTCGGGCATCCGCAGGTCTAAAAAAGCCAGGTCGAACGCACCCGCCTCGAGGGCCTGCAGCGCTTCGCGGGCGCTGGCGGCGGTGGTCACCCGGTAGCCGGCGCGCTGGAGGATCAGCGCCAGCGTGCGGCGGAGGTTGTCTTCGTCATCGATCAAGAGAATCGAACTGGCAGGGTTCACGATCCACCTCTCTTTCTCAAATCAGATCGGATGGGGTGGCGGCGGGCAGCCAGACGGTAAAGGCAGCCCCCCGGTCAGGCTGGTTTTCCACCTGGATCCAGCCATTATGCTTCTGAACGATGTCATAAGAAATCGATAAACCCAGGCCGAGGCCGGTTTCTTTGGTGGTGAAAAGCGGCTCGAAGATGTGCGGCAGGTCCGCCGGGGGGATGCCCGGCCCGCGGTCTTCGAAGGCGACGCCCACCTGGTGCGATTCCGGGTTTTCGGCGAGCCGGACGCGAATCTGGCCTCCCTGGGGCTGCATGGCCTCCATCCCGTTCAGCGCCAGGTTGATGAAGACCTGTTTCAGCTCGTTGGGGATCCCGAAGGCCCTCAGCGGCTCCGAGCAGGGGACGAGCTCCCAGGTGACGTGCTGGTGCTGCAGGTGGGGGTGGATGACCTGGCGCACCTCTTCGAGCAGGGTGGCGAGGTCGCAGGGCTGCATCTGCCCGGCCGCCCGCGGGCGGTACACCTCGCGCAGCTGGGCGACCAGCTCCGACAGGCGCTGGATCTCGGAGGCGGCCAGCGCCAGGAATTCCCCGGAGTTGCCGGCGGGTTTTTCCATTTCGATCAGGTACAGGCAGTTGCGGATGGTCTGCAGGGGGTTGTTGAGCTCGTGGGCCACGGACGCCACCATGCGGCCGAGGGCGGCGAATTTTTCGGTCTGCACCAGCTGGGCGCGCATCGCCTTTTCCTGGTCGAGGAACTTTTCCAGGTCCTGGTTGGCGTGCTCCAGCTCGGCCGTGCGCTGCTGGATGCGCTGCTCGAGGTCGCTCTGCGCCGCTCGCAGCTCGGCGGTGCGCTCGCGCACCCGGTTCTCCAGCTCGGCCTGAGCCTGCCGGCGCTCGGAGACCTCGCGCTGCAGGGGGAGGACGAGGAAGATGTACAGTCCGGGCGCCAGGAGCACGGTCAGCGCTGCGCCAGATAAGATTTCATCGAAGACTTTGCGAGTCGGGAACAGGCTGATCATGACGGTGCTGACCAGCACTTCGGCGAAGAATACCAGTAGGAGGACGGCTACGAAGAGCCGCAAGGGTGTGTCTTCTCCGCGGTAGGGAAAGTTCCGCATCGAGGACCTCCTGATAAGTTTTGCTGAGCAAAGGTAACGGTTGCGTGAAGTGTAACACAGATTAATCGGTCAGCGCCAGCCTGAAAGCGAAACGGTACCGGGGAGGGGGGAAACCGGGGAAATGGGACTGTCAACCCAAAGTAGAAATGTCCCCTTTTTGACAAAGTAGAAATGGCCCCTTCAGGAGGGTGGATGCGCCGATAGGGTAGACTTGAGCCACTCGTGCGGAGGATACGGCTCTGCCGGAGAGCAAC
>JAJYJF010000375.1 GCA_021796375.1 Chloroflexota bacterium
CAGGCGGTTGCATAATTCCGTCTCGGTGGGCAGCATGTCCGCGGCGGCGAACTCTCCGCGGACAATTTCGTTGAGGAGGAGCCTGCGGACCTGCAGATGCAGTAATGTATGGTCGATGGACTTAATCATCATACATCATACATATGATCTTTGAAGGGAATATTAATATTATAGTTCCGCGTCCGGAAAAGTCAATGGACTCGTCCCACGCTTCTCCATTTCCTGGTCTCGCTCACCGGCCGGATCCTCCGCCACACCTGCGATAGGAACAGGCCGGCGGCAGCCGTTTCGAGCAGGTGCCCGACCGCCTGCACCGCGCCCGGGGCGCCGAGCCAGGCGCCCCCGCCGGCCATCCAGATTCCCAGGTTCACCAGCCCGATGGAGACCCAGACCAGCCACCCGGTCCGGCGCAGACCGCCCGGGCAGCGGCAGGTTCCAATACCCGGCCCCAAACACAAACTGAAGAAAAAGCCAAAGACCAGCCCCAGGGCCAGGATGAACGGCGCCAGGGCAGTTCGCAGGTATCAGCGGACGACGCGCGGCATCAGGCCCCCCGCTGCGCAGCGGATGGCTGCAGCCCGGCCTGCACATTTCTGATCGCGGTCACCAGGAAGACCAGGAACAGCAAGAGGCTGATCTCGTTGAATAACCCTCCCCACTGGCGCAGCGGAGCCCAGCCCGCCAGGTCTCCGGCGATGCGCGCCAGGAGCGAGGCATGCAGGAGGGCCAGGCTGATGGAAAAGGAAGACCGGTAGGGCATCATCCGCCCCAGAAACGCCGGGAGGATGATGGGCGCGTGGCCGAAGATCATCGAGAGCACGAACCCGATGAACAAGCTGTGCAGCATCGCGTCGTACGACGGCCCGGCAGTCGCCCCGCCCATCCACAGGGCGAGCAGCCCGCTCGCCCCCAGCCACAGGTAGCCTGCGAACAGGCAGCGGGCGATGTAGCGGGTGAGCGCTGCCGGATGGCGCAGGTTGCGCCGCGCAAGGTCGAAACGCACCAGCCAGGCCGAAAACCCCAGCAACCCCGCCCCGGCGATCCGCTCGCCCAGGGCCAGATCCCGGGCCGTCCACACCAGCCCGGCCAGGAACAGGCCGGTCAGAAACACGAACAGCCCCCGCGCGGTCCGGTCCAGGCGGAGCACCCGGCTGAGCTCGAGCCGCTCGCCGGCGATTGTGAGCACCAGGAACCCCATCCACCAGAAGACGATCTGGTAGATCGGGCGGCCAGCCAGCCAGAGCAGGTTGCCAGTCAGCCAGCACCAGGCTCCCAGACCCATCGCCGCAATGTGCAGCGCCGGCTCGCGGTAAACCATGCTGCTGAGGATAATCACCCCGCCCAGGCTGCCCAGCGCGATCAAGGCCGGCCCCAGGCTGGTTTTCGGGAACGCCAGGCCGGAGACCCACCCCAGGCTGGTGAGCAGCGGCGCGGCGAGCATCCAGCGCTGCCGCAGGGCGACCACCCGCTCCAGGATGATCAGCGTCCCCAGAAACCCGGAAACCATCAGCGCCCCGTGCAGGCTGGTCACCGACCCGGAAAGCGCCGGAAGGGGCCAGCCCAGCCGGACCAGACCGGCCCACAGCCCCGCGAGCAGCGCGGCCAGGGCGAAAGGAAGCGGCAGAAGCAGGGCAGCATCTCTCTTCATAAACAATGCCTGTTGGTCCCCAGTATACCGGGATCCGCGCTGGCATTGTTGCGCCAGCGCAAAGAACAACTACCCTAAAATCAGTTTCATCACTCAGGGGAGATGCGAGCTCTCGGAGGCCGCCGTTTCATCGGCCGCCAGCTGCCTGGCAGCCATTTTCCCGAACCTCTTGAAAACGAAACGGGCGGCCACGGCGATGCCGGCGGAAACCACACTCTGGAAGCCGAAGGTGATGCAGAGCAGGCTTCCGATCGCTTCCGCGTCCTCCGGCGCGCCGTGAATTCCATTCTGAACCAGGGCCGTGCCGACAAAACCGCACGCGAGCCCGCAGAACCATACCGGCCAATCCGTTTTCCAGGCCAGCAGGATTGGAGCAATCAAAACGGTGAAGAAGAACAGCCCGCTGACAAGGTCTTGATAGATGATCTCCGCCGGGCTCTTTATGGAGAACCAGTGGTCATGGGCGACCTGGTAAAGCAAACCCACGATCACGATGGTCAGCCCGAATACCATCGGCATCAAAATAGATTGCTTTCTGAATGCGTCGGTCTGCTCAGACATCCAGCCTTGCCCTTCCGCGGCTTACTTGCTTGTCGGCGACAGCGGTAAATCTATTATACTCTATGTGATAGATTGCACAATATGATTTCTATCCCTATCAAGAATATCTGTTTTGACAGGATTGCGAGGCGCCCCCTGCCTAGGGAGGTCTACCTGCCAAAAGGCAGCCAGGCGGTGACGCCGCTCAGGAGCAGCCACATTTCCGCGGCCGCCGCGGTTGAGAACTCGCCCTCGAAGGGCCGCTTGACTTCCGCGGCCTGCAGGGAGAAGCTTTCCGGCGCGAAAGTGAGCTTCAACGCATCGTTTTCGAACAGGATGGCCTCATTCGCGACCTTCAAGCAGCTTTCCAGGCCGTTCTCGCGCCGGTAAATCGCGCTGCCTTGCGGCCCGCTCTCGACGAAGAAAGCATTGCTCTCTTCCCGGTCGAAATCGGCCCTATCCAGGAACAGGCGCGGCTTTTCGCGGTAGGGCTGGCCCGCATGCACGCAGAAAGTGGCGCAGTTGCCGCACTCGTTGCAGAAATCGTCGATATGGACGATCTGGCGGATCTGGCGAACCTCAAACGGCTCCTGGCGGACCTGCACCAGCCGGCCGGATTTCAAGGCAACCCGCGGCAGATCCCAGCGGACCGGCGCGACCTGGTAGACCCAGTTCGCCCGGTTCGGGCACACCTCGACGCATTTTTCGCACAGCGCGTCGCACTGCAGGCAGCGGCTGGCTTCATGGCGGGCGGCGGTTTCGCTCAGCCCCGGTTCGATCAGGCGAAAGCCCTGGCGCTCCACCGCCGGCAGCAGGGCCGGGGAGTAGGCCGGCTCCTTGCGCGCCCGGGCGCGCTTGAGCCCCAGGATCT
>JAJYJF010000376.1 GCA_021796375.1 Chloroflexota bacterium
GGTGATATCCGGGTGCTCGTGAAAAATCTGCGCCAGCGCGGCGCGGTCGGCGATATCCGCCCGGTAGAAAATGCGCCCGCGGGTGAACTCTTCCCGCCCGGTGACGAGCGAGTCCAGGATGATGGGGATATGGCCGCTGTCTTCCAGCGCGGAAGCGATGGTACTGCCGATGTAGCCGGCGCCGCCGGTGATTAGGATCTTCATACGCATATTCTCCATTCAGATGAGCGTGTCATCCTGAACCGGTTCGCCGGGGATTGACGGTGAACCGTGTGAAGGACCTGGCTCTGCGATAAGTTTTAGGCAAGACTAAACCCTTCGCATGGATGGCCAAAAGCGCATGGCATTCCGGCTCAGGACGACATGTCTGGCTGCGTGGCAGCCCGGCTCAGGATGGCACTTGAATAAAAATGTCATCCTGAACCGGGCGGTCGGGTTCTCTCGACCGCCCGTGAGAAGGACCTTGGTGCCCGCATGGGTTCCCACCGGGTACCCTGACAGGATACGTCGCCCACCTGCCCCGGATGCATTCGCTGCGCGAGGGTGCCGGGGAGGGCAGCTCAGGATCTTGTACTGAGAAAAATCGTCCATTCCCTTATCCCCAACTTTCGCTGAGGTCTTTCCAATCCGGGTTTTGGGCTTCAATCCATGCAACCTTTTTCTGCCTGATCCAACCTTTTATCTGTTTTTCCCGGGCGATTGCCTGGTTAATCTCGGGGCAGCCTTCAAAATACACCAAACGATTGACAGTATATCGGGCGGTAAATCCGGGAAGGCGTTTCTGTTTGTGTTCTTGAACCCGGCGTGCCAGATCGTTAGTCACCCCAGTATAGAGGACTTTCGAGTAGCTTGCGAGGATAGAGACGAAGTACTCTATTGCCATCCTGAAAACCAGATCCTCGCCTGACCCGGCGGCGGTCATGCCCGCTAACCCAGTCATAAACCGTGGGTATGCCACGATGGAGTGAAGAGATGTTCATCAGGTCCTCACCTGCACTCGTACCGCGGCCAGCCAAGGATCCTGGCGGTAAATCGTGCAGGCGCCCCTGTGGGGCGAGTGTCGCACGGTTCGCCCAAAGCACAGGCGAACCCGCTCAGGACGACCTATCCAGCTGCGCCAGGTAGTGCTCGAGGTTGGTGCGGGTGATCTGGGTCAGCCCGGCGGGCGCCTCGGCCGGCAGGAACCAGCCGATCTCGGTGCATTTCGACGGCTCGCGGATCGCCGGCTCCCCGGAGACGATCTGGCAGATAAAGGTCGGCGAGACCCAGTGCTGGCCTTCCTCGGGGAGGATGTGGTCGGCCACGTCCAGCAGCCTGCCGACGGCGATCTCCACCCCGTACTCCTCGCGGATCTCGCGCCGCAAAGCATCCGCCAGGCGCTCGCCGAACTCAACCTTCCCGCCCGGGAATTCCCACAGGCCGCGCTCGTTGCGCGCCTGCGGGCCGCGGCGCGCCATAAATACCCGCCCCTGCGGGTCGACGATCAGTGCTCCCACCCCCACCCCAATCGAATCAACCCCCGGTTTCATGACACAGGCTCCCTCCGCAACAAGACGAGAAGATTATAATCGATCTAATATCTTTAGATTCGCGATCCGGTTTATAATTCGAAGCGTGCAGCGCGTTTCGATCCTCCATACGCCAGGTTGAGCCCAATCGATGTCCTTTCAAAGCCTCCTCAACAGCCGTTACAGCGTCGGCCTTGCCCAGGGTTTGGGGCGGGCAGTGCCGCGGTCGTTCGGGTACTGGCTGGCGGATGCGGGCGGGGGATGGATCAGCGGCCTGCGCCAGACGGGGATCGTGCGGACCGTCGAGACCAACCAGCGCGTGATTGGCGGACCGGCGCTCCGGCAGGACGAGCTCAAACGGCGGGTGCGGGCGACGTTTCAAAATACTGGACGCTGCCTGTACGATTTCTACAGCCGGGTGGGCCGGCCGGAAGCAATCCTGGCGGTGATGAGCTACAGCGAGGAATTCGAGCGCTGCTGGGAGCGAGTCCACAGCGTCCGGCCGGGGGAGCCGGGCAGCCTCCTCGTGGTGCCGCACCTGAGCAACTTCGAGCTGGCGGGCCAGATCATGGCTTTGCGCGGGGCCCGGCCGCTGCTCCTCTCCACGCCGCAGCCGAAAGGCGGTTACCGCCGGCAGAACCAGCTGCGCAGCCAGTCTGGCCTGGAGACCGCCCCGGCTTCGATCGAGGCGCTGCGCCGGGCAACCCGCACGATTGAGGCCGGCGGGATCGTGATCACCGGGGTCGACCGGCCCGCGCCGGGCGGAAAATACCACCCCAATTTCTTCAACCGCCCGTCCGACCTCCCGGTGAGCCACGTGCGCCTGGCGCTGAAGCTCGGCATCCCGGTCACCCCGGTCGCCTGCCGCACCCTGCCGGACGGGACGTACCAGATCATCGCCGCGGAGCCGATCCCCATGCAGCCGGACGCGGACCTGGCGGCTGCCCTGGTGCGAAACACGGAGACCATCTTAGGGGTTATAGAATCATGGATCCGCCAGGCGCCCGAGCAGTGGTCGATGTTTTACCCGGTCTGGCCGGACGAGCTTCGTGAAAAACAAGGAGAATGATGAAATCAACGCAGAATGATTCGGGGGAACCCGGAGAGATCAACCTGGCAGCGGTCATCGACCGCGGCATCCGGTTTTTTTCTGCTGACCAGAACCACCGGCGCATCAACGACATCCTGCTTGGCCCGCTTGAAAGACCCGCCCTGCAGTGGCTGGTATCCCGCCTGCCTGCCTGGGTAACCCCCGATCTCCTCACCGGGCTGGCGCTGGCCGCGTCGGTGATGATCTTCGCCAGCTATGCCCTCACCAACCTGAATAAAGGTTTCCTCTGGCTCGCCAGCCTGGGCTTTCTGATCAATTGGTTTGGAGACAGCCTGGACGGCACCCTGGCGCGCTACCGCCACGTGGAGCGCCCGCGCTACGGCTTCTTTATCGACCATACCCTGGATGCTTTCAGCGAAGTGCTGGTCTTCATGGGGATCGGGCTGTCGCCGTACGTGAGCTTTAATATTGCCTGCGTGGCGCTGGTCGGGT
>JAJYJF010000377.1 GCA_021796375.1 Chloroflexota bacterium
CTGGCGGACGAGCCCACCGGCGCGCTGGATACCCGCTCCGGCGAGGAGGTGATGCGGATCCTGCTCTCTCTCAATAAGGAGCGGGGCACCACCATCATCCTGGTGACGCACGCCCCGGATATCGCCGCCCTGGCCCAGCGCACCATCCGCCTGCGCGACGGCAGCGTCGAAGACCCGGCCTCCGCCCTTCACGTGTTAGAGAGCGCCGGCGGCAGCGAGGTGCAGCCATGAACCCCTTCCAGTCGCTTCGCGAAGCCTTCACCAGCCTCTCGGCCAACAAGCTGCGCTCGGGGCTGACCATCCTGGGGATCGTCATCGGGGTGGCGGCGGTCATCTCCATGATGGCCATCGGCCGCGGCACCCAGAACCAGATCACCTCGTCGATCAATGGGATGGGCACCAACCTCCTGACGCTGCAGTCCGGCAACTTTACCGCGCGGATCTTCAACGCCAAGCCGCTCACCACCGATGACGTCAAGGCGCTTTCCAACACCAACGCGGCCCCCGACATCGCCCTGGTGGGCGCGGAGGTCTCCGCCCGGAATATGACCGTGACCAGCAACGGCAAAAGCACCACCACCGACGTGAGCGGGGTGTACCCGCAGAACGCGGAAATCAGCAACGATTCGGTCACCGAAGGCACCTACATCACCGACCAGCAGCTTAAAAACAGCTCCGCCGTGGCCGTGATCGGCCCAACCACCGCATCCAACCTGTTCAGCGCCACCTCTGGGATCGTCGGGAAGCAGATCCGCATCAACGGGCAGATCTTTACCGTGGTCGGCGTGCTCACATCCAAGGGTGGGTCCTCGCTGGGCAACCAGGATGACCGCGTGATCATCCCGATCACCACGGCCCAGCGGCGCCTGGTCCGCAGCAACCCGTCGAACCGGGTGAATCAGATCCTGGTCTCCGCCAAGTCCTCGAGCACCGTCAGCGCCGCCCAGGATGAGATCACCGCCATCATGCGCGCCCGCCACAAGCTCAAGGCCGCCACCAAAGACGATTTCTCCATCCTTTCGCAGTCATCGCTGGTTGCATCGGCTTCTTCGGTCGCCAGCACCCTGACCATGTTCCTGGGCGGCATCGCCGGGATCTCGCTGCTGGTGGGTGGGATCGGGATCATGAACATCATGCTCGTCTCGGTCACCGAGCGCACCCGCGAGATCGGCCTGCGCAAGGCGCTGGGAGCCAGGCGGCTGGACATCCTGGTGCAGTTCATCTCCGAATCGATCCTGCTCTCCCTGCTGGGCGGGCTGATCGGGATCGCGCTGGCCGAGGGGATCTGCGTGATCATCGCCAGGGTGGCCGCTTCGAGCGGCACCACCATCAACCCCTCAATCGGCCTCGACTCGGTGCTGCTGGCCACGCTTTTCTCCAGCGCCGTCGGGCTGCTCTTCGGGCTCTATCCATCCAACCGGGCCGCCAGGCTGCAGCCGGTCGAAGCCCTGCGGTATGAGTAAAGGGTGAATAGTGAATGGTGAATGGTGAACAGCCCGGAATTTCATCGCCCCACCGCCCAGTCACCATTCATTAATCACGGTTCACTATTCACGAAAGATAGGAAAGCGAGAAAATGAACACAAAGGTAAAAGTTGTACTCATCAGTATGATCGTGATCCTCGGGATCGCCGCCTGCCAGACGGCAAGCGGCGCCTCCCAGGGAAATTCTGGGTCTGGCAATACTGCTCAGATGCCCTCCCGCTCGGGGATGCAGACCCAGATTGCCTCCAACCCGGCCCTGGCGACCCGCATCGCCTCGGGCGGCGGCGCGGGCGGACCCGGCGGCCTGGCGAATGCCAGCGACCCGGCGACGCCCACCTCCACCACAACGCCGGCGCCGACCAGCACGCCCGAGCCTACCGCGACCAGCCCTTCACCCACAGCGGGCGCGGTCCAGGCCGCTCAGGAATACTTCGCGGCCCTGCAGAGCGGCGACTTCTCCGCCGCCTCGAAGCTCGTCTCCTCTTTCAGCCTGCTGGCCGACCGGCTCACCGCCAGCGACGTGGTGGACGCGCTCACCCAGCAGAAATCAGCCGGGGCGGCCTGGTCCAATTTCCAGGTGGTCGGCAGCCAGGTCTTTACCGATAACACCGTCCTGGTGCACGTCACCTACCAGTTGAGCTCGGTCGATGCCAAGACCGGAAAAACCGTCCAGTCCAGCGTGGACGAGCAGTGGCCGTTCCGCTACGAAAACTCACGCTGGCTGTACAACTGGACGAACATCATCGACTTCGAGACCCTGGATAGCAGCGCCAAGCTCAGCAACGGGCTGACGATCACCCCGCTCCAGCTGACCCGCTACTCAGACAAGATCCGCCTGACCGTGCTGGCCCAGAACAGCACCGCGCAAGCCATCGTCATCGGCGGCACCACCAACCAGCTGCTCGGCGCCTTCCATTTCGGCAGCCAGACGGTGGAGGCGGTCAACACGCGCTACATTCTGGACAGCTACCGCAGCTACACGAACATCAACATCGACGCGCCGGGGCTGTTCACCAGCTTCCCCGACGCTGTCGAGCTGGTGAAATACAAATCGACCACCGCCGCCCCCTGGTTTACCTTCGCGCTGGCCGATTGATGCCAGCCAGGCTTCGAGAGGGATTGGCATTGGATTTTGTTGGGGTGCATCCCAAATTTACAGCGATAGAAAATACGGAAATTGAGATGCACCCATCTTGCAGGGGCCGCTCGCGAGCGGCCCACCCAGCGGATATGAAAAAGATCTTTACCGTCCCTACATCAAATCTAAACACCGATATGGTTTAATTTGGGTAGAATAAAACCATCGAACCCGAAAGATTGGCGAAGCGGATGCCAAATACCATCCTAGTCGTAGACGACCAATCCAGCGTGCGGCAGCTGCTGCAGGAGTATCTCACCGAGCAGGGCTTTCGCGTCTTTACCGCCACCGACGGGCAGAACGCCATTTACCAGGCGCGCCACGAGCCGCCGGATCTGGTGCTGCTCGATATCATGATGCCGAAGATGGATGGCTACCAGTTCCTGCGCCAGTTCCGCCAGGAGCGCCAGACC
>JAJYJF010000378.1 GCA_021796375.1 Chloroflexota bacterium
AGGGATCTTCCTCGAGCTGCCGGATTGAGAGGCCGATGCGCTTCTTTTCGCGGTCGATGCTGATGACCTTAACTTTGACTTCCTGACCTACCTTGAGTTTTTCGCTGGGGTGGTTGATCCGATCCCACGAGATTTCGGAGAGGTGCACCAGCCCATCGGCGCCGGAAATGTTGACGAAAGCGCCAAAATCGGCCAGGCTGGTCACCCGGCCGGTCCGGACTTCGCCTTCCTTCAGCTCCTCGATGACGCGTTCTTTCAGCGTCTCCCGGGTTTCGGTGCTGGCCGCCCGCTCGGAGAGAATCAGGCGGCGGCGCTCGCGGTCTACCTCGATCACCCGGACGTCGATCGGCTCGCCGACCATTTTGCCCCAGCGCTGCTCGGGTGTCTCACCGGTCATCGCCACCCTGCGGGAGAGGCTGATCTGCGATGCCGGCACGAAGCCGCGCAGGCTTCCGACCGGAACGATCAGGCCGCCCTTGTTGTAGCCAATGATGGAACCGTGATAAGGCTTGGAGGACGCAAGCATTTCTTCCGCCTCTTTCCAACTGACCTCTTCACGCGCCCGAACGTAGGAAAGCACCAGGTTGCCGCCCTGATCCTCGGGGTTGACAACGTAGACGGGGATTTCCAACCCCACCTTGAACTCGGACAGCTCGGAAGGAGGGATCGCATCGTACTCTTTCCCGCTGATAACCCCTTCTGACTTGGTGCCAACGCTGACCAGGATTTGGCCCTGGCTGATACTGGCGATTACACCAGTACGAATCTCACCCTGCAGGGGAAAATCAATCCCAAGTCCTTCCTGTTCCAACAAGGACTCCATGTTGTGGTTTTCACCCGACTGACCGTTCTCGGGCATGGCGCCTTGCTCGAACTGGGCATCGTTCTGTTCCATACGATTTGTTAACTCCGGTTGGTTAGAATTGTTATTCATTATAAGGGGTATCTCTCTAGTTGACAACCCCACCACAAACCAGGGGTTCCGTCCAGAGCCGAGTTTTAATCTCTACTATAATAGAGGGTACAGCCGCAGGGCAGGGCTGGAGTGATTATGGTCCATCGGCCGGGTGGGGGAGCTTCCCGGCGGTGGCTCCAACGAGGGAAAATGAACATGCTGGTCGTCCAAGTGCTCGGCCATGCCGCGGCGGTCCTCACCTTCACTGCGGTGGCGATGTACGGTTACCTGTACCGCAACAATTTGCGCCGCAACGTTACCCAATCCCGCTACCTTTACCGCCTGATCCTCGCGACCGGGATCGTTTTCGCCGGGGTGCATTTGTTCCGGCTGTACACCCTCGCCGCTCCGGATGCGCCGCCGGGCTTCTTCTCCTGGATCGACGTCATCGCCGAGTACCCGAGCGTGATCGCGCAGAGCGTCATCATCTTTTACCTCCTGGCCAATAAGATCATCATCGAACGCGCCGGGCGCCCTCACAAGGTTCTGGTAATCGCGGCGCACCCGCTCGAGCTCGAGCTGGCAGCCGGCGCCAGCCTGGCAAAAATGAACGACGCGGGGTTCTTCCTGGCCGGCCTGGTCCTCTCGGGGGGAGCCGCCGCGGAGGAGGAAGACAGGCCGGGCCGGAGTGCGAAGATCCTGGGGATGGACCGGATGGCGTATAAGCGCTTCCCCGAGAACGCGTTTCAAAACCACCTGGACGAGCTCTCCCGGGTGATTCGCGCCGAAATTGAGCAGGTCGCCCCCGAGATCATCCTGACCGCATCCTGCCACGACCCAAACACCGACCGCCAGGCGGTCTATGCGGCCACCCTGCAGGCTGCCGCCGAGCACAACGCGATCCTTTCCTATGAGAGCCGCTCGGGCGGTATGGATTTCTGCCCCACCCTGTTTATTGATGTGGCTGGGTACGTCGCGATCAAGCAGAGCGCGCTCCAGGTGCCCATGGACGAGCGCTTCCGGCCCGCCGCCCATCCCGAGCAGGTGCAGGCTCGCCTGGCTTTCCGCGGCCTGCAGGCCAAGGTACCTTACGCGGAGGGATTCGAGGTGGTCAGGCTGTTATCCTCCAGCCTGGCCGATCTGTGAGCAAATAGCATCCCGCGTTAATCGATGCTATACTATTTCGAGACTGCCATCCGGGAATTAGCGGTGAGGTTGGATGGGGGGCCTGGTACCGCAGTCGCGGGAATGAATACATCCTGAGGCCGTCTGGACCGGGGTGGAGGCCGCTCTGATCCTCGTCTCGTTGTGTTTGGCCGCATCGATCCTGGGAGTGCTGTTCAGGCCGCTCGTCCAGGCTGAGATTGGAAAAACCAGGGCGCTGGACCTGATCCCGGCTGCCCGGGTCCCGGCGGTTCCCGGCGAAACCTGCGGCCGGATCGTCTCGTATGCCAGTGAGGCGAATGGAGCGCGCGCCCGCCGGCGCGCCGGCCCTACCGGTCAAACCGCCGATTACCTGATCACGGTCAACATCCAGCGCGGCGCAGAGGTGGCAGTCTTTCATTGGAATGTGGACACGCAGACCGGAACCATCACCTCCCAGAAATCCCGCAGTATCTGCCAGCTTCCCTGATCCTGAGCAACCCATATGCTGACGATTACCCTGTTCGGAACGCCCCGAGTGCTCCTGGACCAGACCCCGCTGCAGCTGGCCCGGCGCAAGACGCGCGCCCTGCTCTACTACCTGGCCGCTCAGAAACAGCCGCAGAGCCGCGAGCACCTGCTGGGCATCTTCTGGCCGGATGCCCCGCGCTCGTCCGCCTACCAGCTCCTGCGGACCGCCCTGCACGGCCTGCGCAAGGACCTTGCTCCCTGGCTGGCATCCGGCGATGACCTGCTGGAGCTCAAAGCGGATGCCTGGGTGGACGCCCGCGCATTCGAAAGCGGCCTGGTCCAGCCCTCTTCATCACCGGACCCGGCTGCCCTGCAGGCCAGCCTGGAGCTGTACCAGGGACCTTTCCTGGCGGATTTCTATCTCTCCGACAGCCCTGAGTTTGAGGATTGGATGGTGGCGGAACGCGAGCGCTACCAGCGGCTGGCGCTGCGCGGTTTCGCCTCCCTGGCAAAAC
>JAJYJF010000379.1 GCA_021796375.1 Chloroflexota bacterium
GTTGCTCTCCGGCAGAGCCGTATCCTCCGCACGAGTGGCTCAAGTCTACCCTATCGGCGCATCCACCCTCCTGAAGGGGCCATTTCTACTTTGTCAAAAAGGGGACATTTCTACTTTGGGTTGACACCAAACTCATAAAAAAATGGGATGCGCCCCATAAAAACCCGCTCCCAAATCCGTAAATTCTACCTGTTTTTTACCGGATTCTGGGGTAGAATCCTGCGCTTAAATATACATTCCAAACCATTTTCATCTGAAATCTTCGCCAACCCATCTATCACAAGTCTTACGAACGGCCAGGGACTGGAGAGCCCGGCCGGACGATCCAGAATCATGCGTTATCAAACCCCACCCATCGGAGCGTTCTATGAACCAACCGCACCCCACCGTCGATTTTTCATTACGGGTTTTAACAGAGGAGAATCTCTTCGGCCCGCCAGTGCTCTTGATCCAGAATTTATTTAACGGAGACGTCAAGAAAGAGTGGATGCCAGCCGCGCTGGCAGTTGACAGCCTGCTGCGTAACCCCGCCAATGGGCTGATCATCCGCTCCGCGAGGGTTGAGTTTACCGGCGCCTACGACGAGTGGGGGCAATCGATCTGACGGTCCGGCGCCGCCCGCGGCCTGAACGCAGCCCGGGTCAGGCCGGGCCAGCCAGCAGCAGCAACAGCATGACCACCGGCGTTTTTGCCGCCAGGCTGTGCGCCAGCCCGGCCGGCATGTAAACCCACGTGCCGGCCCGCGCCTTCTTCGCATCCCCACCCAGGGTCAGGTCGGCCTCGCCCTCCAGGAAGTGGAGGATCGCCGGGTAGCCCGCGGAATGCTCGGTCAGCTCCTGGCCCGGGGCGAAGCGAAACAGGGTTGCCTTCACCCCCTTTTCGTTCAAGATGGACTGGCTGAGGATGGATCCGGGCGGCGTCTCGGCTGCCTGTCCGGGCAGATCCTGGAAAAATGTGTACGTTTCGGCCATGTTCGCTCCTTAGAACCCTTTCAATCTGATTTGGATGGACGCATCCAGCGATATCCCAGATCAGTTCCCGCCGGCACGTCCATCCAATATACGGTCAACCGGCCCTCAGTGCCCGCTGCCGGCCGTCGGCGTGCCGAGGAAGATCTCCGGCGCGGGCGGCCCATCCACCAGCAGGTAGCCCATCAGCCCGAGGTCCATGCGGGAAATGGCGTGATCGACCAGGAGATAGCGCCCCGGAACCTGCAGCTTGAGCTCCACCACGGCCGCGCCGCCCGCCGGGACGAGGGTGGTCTGGACGTTCGTCAGCGGGGCTGAGGTCAACGACGCCTGGTCGTAGACCCGGTCCATGATCTCGCCGATGATATGGAACGAGGAGATCATATTCGGGCCGGCATCGCCAAAGAACAGCCGCACCGTCTCCCCAACCTTGGCGTGCAGCGGGTGGCGCGTCGTCAGGGCATCCGTTTCGCCGTTGAAGACGTAGTATGTGGGCGTTTCGGCCATCAATTTATCCATGCTGAGGTCCTGGTGGCCGGTCTGGCCGAAAGCGCCGGTCGTATACAGCTCGCTCTGCATCACGTAGTACTCTTGGTCCACCTTCGGCAGCCCGCCTTCCGGTTCGACCAGGATCATCCCAAACATGCCGTTGGCGATGTGCTCGGCGACGCTGGGCGTGGCGCAGTGATAGATGAACAGGCCGGGGTTGAGGGCGGTGAAGGTGAAGCTGGTCTCCCCGCCGGGCGGCGTCTGTGTCACGGTGGCGCCGCCGCCGGGCCCGGTCACCGCGTGGAAATCCACCGAATGGGTCATGGTGCTGGAAGTCGGGTTTGTCAGATGGACTTCGACCTGGTCGCCTACGCGCACCCGGATGAACGGCCCGGGGATCTTCCCGTTGAACGTCCAGTAGGTGTAGGTCACGCCGTTCGCCAGCTGGCCGGTGACCTCCTCAGAGACCAGGTCCACCCGGACGTGCTGCGGGGGGCGGTTCGGGAGCGGGCCGGGCAAATCGGCCGGATCGCGGGAGATATCCGCCGCGGCCGGCTGGACTACCGCCTGGGCTGCCGCCGGGGAGGCCTGCCCGACGATCAGCTTGCCCTCCATCCCGGCCTGGCGGTGCCCGGGGAGCGTGCAGAAATAGGGGAAGGCGCCGGCTTTGCTGGCCGTAAAGGTGATCTCGGCCTGGCTGTTGACCTGCTGGATCTGCGCGGTGGTGACGTTAAAATCGGGGATCGAGAGGTCGTGCAGCATCCCGTCCCCGTTGACCAGGATAATGCGCACGCTCTGGCCGGTCTGCACGTGCAGGTCCGGGTTCACCTGGCCGTCGATCTGGCCGCCCACGCCGGTAAAGCTTAATTTCATCCCGGACATCCCCGTTCGCAGCGTGAAAGTCACCGCCGGCGCGGGGCTGGCCTGCGGCTGGCCTGCCTGGGTCGGGGACTGCTGCATTAACGCGGCGGCTCCCGGGTTCGCGGCCAGCGGGCTGGGCGTCCCTCCGATCGCGAACGGGAGGATGACGATCATCAAGCCGATCGCTAAAAAGGCAAGTAAGCGGAAAATGGGTCCCTTGCTCATAAATCCCTCCTCTGGTGTGGATCATCGGGCGTACTGTTCTGTAATATCCGGGCCAGCTCGGCATAAAATTCGCTGGGCTCGAGGTGGTATGTGGCGGCAACCTCTTCGAGAGTGTCGTAGGGGGCCATCGAGCAGCCCACGCAGGCCATCCGGTGTTTGAAAAATACTGGGATGGCGGCTGGCCAGCGGCGCAGAAACTCCAGGACAGTCATCTCCGGTTGAACCAGCGCATCCATTTCAGATTCTTCCTTCCTCTTTACCCGCATTGTACCCACCCGCGGGCGGTGGGACTTTGCGCTGGCGCAAATTACCTCATCTTCTGAGGGCCTCCCAGGTTGATGCTGCTGGCGAAATCCCGCAATGGACCTGACCCCTGTCATTGATCGGGTTAGACTTTACCAGGGATGATCGCCCGGTCTTAACCAGGGCAGGATCGCCCGCTGTTTACCACCCATGATCGGGCGGTGTTTACCAC
>JAJYJF010000380.1 GCA_021796375.1 Chloroflexota bacterium
GACCGGCGCATTCGGGTTGGAGGTAACCCGGATGATCCGGCCGTCCTTGACGTTCAAATCCAGCTGGCAGCCGACCCCGCAGTACCCGCAGGTGGTGGTCACCTTGCGGTCCGCTTGCCCAAGCTCCATGGACATCTTATTATCCAGCGCGCCGGTAGGGCAGTAGGCCACGCAGGCGCCGCAGGATTCACACCCCGCTTCGAGCAGCGAGGTATCCGCGCCAGCGACGATATGGGCTTGCTCGCCCCGGCCGCCTACCCCCCAGACAAACCGCCCCTGGATCTCCGCGCAGGCGCGCACGCAGCGCGTGCACAGAATGCATTTGTTGAGGTCCACCCAGATGACCGGGCTGGGGTCCTGGCCGGCGGCGAAGCGCGGCGCAGGCGCCGCTCCCGCCCGCGGGCGCACGTCGTAGTAGCGCACCCAGCGCTCGAACTCGTTGGGGTGGTCATCCGTGGAGGCATATCCGCCATCGACGTAGTTCTGCAGCAGCAGGGAAAGAACGGTGCGGCGCGTCTCAACCAGCGAGGGCGTTTCGGTGTGGACCACCATGCCTTCGGCGGCGGTCAGGTTGCAGGCGGCCACCTGGCCGCGCATCTTCTCCACCTCGACCACGCACATCCGGCACGACCCGGCCGGCGAGAGATCCTTGTGGTAGCACAGCGAAGGGATGGCGATCCCGGAGGCGCGCGCCGCCTCCAGGACGGTCTGCCCCTCCTGCGCTTCCACTGGTTGGTCATTGATGATCAAATGCACTGGCATAGCGTCAATTCCTGATCCGAGATTCGAATTCAGCCCGAAAATGGGTCAACGCCGAGGTCACCGGCAGGTAGATGGACTGCCCCAGCCCGCAGAAGGAAGCCGATTGCATGACCTTCACCAGGCCGGCCAGCTCGTCGAGATCTTCCCTCCGGCCGCGGCCATCCGCCAGCTGCTCGAGCAGCTCGACGGAGCGCTGCGTCCCCTCGCGGCACGGGGTGCACTTCCCGCACGACTCCGCGGCAAAAAAGCGCATCAGGTTGAGCAGCAGGTCGACCGGGGAGACCCGCTCGTCGCAGATGAGGAAACCGCCCGCCCCCAGGGAGACGCCTTTCGACACCGACGAATAATCCACCGGGACATCCAGCAGGCTGTTATCCACGATCGTCCCGGCCGCGCCGCCGCACAGCGCCAGGTGAAACTCCGAGCCCGGGCGCATCCCCCCGCCAAAATCCTCGATGATCTGGCGGAGCGTTAAAGAGAAGGGCGCTTCGAAGATCCCGGGGTTCTTCACGTGCCCCAGGACCGTGTAGAGCTTTGTCCCGCTGGCCGGGCTGCCGCTCAAGCCCTTATACCAGGCCGCGCCGCGGCGCAGGATGGGCGCCACGTTGGCGAGGCTTTCCACGTTGTTGACGAGGGTGGGAAGGTTTCGGTAGCCGGAGGTGGGCGGGTAGGGAGGGCGGATGCGCGGTTCTCCGCGTTTGCCCTCCAGCGACTCGATCAGCGCGGTCTCCTCGCCGCAAACATACGCCCCGGCCCCGCGGTGGACGCGGATGTGGAATGAAAATCCCGTGCCCTGGATGTTCTCGCCCAGCCATCCGGCCTCTTCGGCCTGGCGAATGGCGCGCTCCAGCCGCTGCGCCTGGTGAAGGTATTCGCCGCGGATATATATGAAGCCGTGGGCGGCTCCGGTCGCGTACCCGGCGATGGCCATGCCTTCCAGGATTTGATGGGGGTGGGTGTCGATCAGGATGCGGTCTTTGAAGATGAGCGGCTCGGATTCATCGGCATTGCAGATGACGTATTTGGGAGAAAGGGGCGCCTCGGCGACAAACCGCCATTTTTTCCCCACCCGGAAGCCGGCGCCGCCCCGCCCCGCCAGGTTAGATTCTTCCACCTCGCGGATGACCTCTTCGGGGGAGCGCTGCAGGGCAGCCCTGAGCCCCTGGTAGGCGCCCGCCGCGAGCGCCGATGCCAGCGAATCGGGATCCACAACCCCGGCGCCCGCCAGCAAAACGCGCACTTCTCCCGGGCGGGGCGTATCGTAGGCGGGGTTTTCCTCCACCTGCCCTCCGGCGAGCGCGCGGAGGGCGTCCGCCGCGAGCGGCCCGGCCTGGTCGGGTCCGATCAGGGCAGCCGGGGCGCGATCGCACAGGCCCAGGCAGCTGGATCTTTTTACCTCCCACCCGGGGAGAGCGGCCACCGCGGCCTCCCGGATGGAGGAAACGTCCCCGCCGGCCAGCCAGCACGCGGGCCCATCACAAACGCGGATCGCGGCCGCTTCAGGGGGCGGCGCGGCTTCCGCGGTGTGGAGCAGGGAGTAGAACGTCGCGATCCCAAAGACGCGCGACGCGGGCAGCCCCAGCATCCGCGCCACATCCTCCAGCAGCTCGCGGGTCAGAACGCCCTGCCTGGACTGCAGCTCGACCAGCATTTCGAGGATGGCCTCTGGCTGGCTCTCGTGCTCCAGGACCAGCGCTTCGACCGCCGGGGAGACCGGCTTGAACCGGGGGCTCTTATTTTTCATGTTGGCTGATGCCTTCCGCTAGGCCGGCTGGAGAATTCCGGATTCGCGCACGATGCGCGGGACGATCTCCTCCCAGCCGACCGCCATGATGTGGATGCCGTTCACGCCCTGCCTGGCGCGGATCTTCTCCACCAGCTCGAGGGCGATCTGGACGCCCTCCTCGGCGGCGTTGCCGGCCGCGTCGGCGGCCTGCATGCGCTTGAGGACGCTCTCCGGGATGAAGACGCCCGGCACCTCCTCGGCCATGTACTTCGCCATCTTCAGGCTCTTGAGCGGGGTGAGCCCGACCAGGATGTAGACCTTATCCAGGATGCCGCGCTTCGCCAGCTCGTTCAGCCAGATCTCGAAGCGGTCGGCGTCGAAGACCACGTTGGTCTGGAAGAACTGCGCGCCGGCGTTGACCTTCTTGTGCTCGCGGATGGCCTGGAACTCCGGGCGCGAGGCGAAGGGCGAGGCGGCCGCGCCCAGGAAAAACCTGGGCGGGAACTTGATCTCGCGGCC
>JAJYJF010000013.1 GCA_021796375.1 Chloroflexota bacterium
CGCCGACCCCCCGATCTCACCCGCATCCGGTATAATCGGTCCACCGGGCATCCCCAATCTGGATGCCCCTCCGCGGGGGAATTCTTCCCGCTTTCCGGGCTGCCGCACCCGCGGCAGCCCATCTCTATCGAACGAACAAAACCGGCAGCGAAAGCGCCGCCGGCTTTGTGGATCGGCCTCCATCCCCTTATAATGGGGCCAGAGAAGATTGATATGGATCAAAAACAGCGAGTTGACCAGGCCTGGCGAAAGACCAGGGAATGGATTACCCAGTTTGACGGCGCGGCTACCGAAGCCTACCTGACCAACATCGACGCCGAAGGGCTGCCGCCCGCGCTGATAAGCCTGGCGGGTGGCACGTCCGACCTGCGCATCGCGGCCATCGGCGGGCGAGAGAAGGACCAGTCGGCGGAGATCAGCCTGGAGAGCCTGCCCGACGCGCTTGCCCGCTTGCAAGCCGGCAAGCTCTCGGGGATCAACATCAATACGCTGGCGCGCCCGGGTGGGCTCGACCTGGACCTGCACGTGGTGGTCCACACGATCGGCAGCCGCAAGGTGGATCTCGAGATCATCTGGTGGGCCGACCAGGCGTTTCCGGAGGGCGCCGAACCCTCCGGCCGCATCCGCGAGCTGCTGGGCTATTTCATGGACCTGCAGGCGCTTTTTTCAGCCCAGCGGCTCTATGTGAGCCCTGAAACCTACGAAAAGCCCGGTCCGGGCTCCCTCAGCTGGGTGGAAATTTAATCCTGTCCGCCCGCCGCCAGAAGATTCCGCCGCTACCCCACCTGCCAGCCCCGGGATTCCCCGGCTTTGAGCGGGCTAGTTATTCCACCACAGGAGAGCGGCGCTGCGGGCGGGGAGGTTCAGCCAGGGGCCGTACCGTACCTCCAGGGAAAGACCCCGCCGGGCTCGCGGGGAAAAATCCGGGATCTCCCAGGTCGTAACCGCAGGCGGCTGCGCCCCGATTTCAGCCAGCGCGGGCAGCAGCTCCCGGGCGTAGAACGCTTCGAACGCGGCCCGGGTCGGCCAGGATTTGACGGCGATGAGCCTGCCCGCGATGCGGTCACCGTCGAAGCTCACATCCCCCTCGCGCACCAGCCGCTGCCACCCTACCGAATCGACGATGCGCCTGTACTGCTCCGCGCAAACGCGGGTCCATTCCAACAAGGTTCCGAACGCCACTCTGGCCTCCACCGAGATCGTATCCAATCATGCAAATCCAACGATACGATCTCGGAAGGCTCCGTTCAATCGCCGATTCGGATGATTAAAAACCGCTCTTGAAATTCTGGGGGGTGAGCTTTTTATCCTCCCGAACATTTTCAGGGGGGGGCGCCGGTCTTATTTCCACCCGGCGACGGCTTCGAATGCCAGCCCCGGGTTGGAAAGGTTGACCCCCTGGATCGCCCAAACCCCGTCCTCGCCGGCAGTTGGGCCGGCCGAGATAGAGATCTCTTCGCCGGGTTTCACCTCCCCGACGTAGTTGATCTGCAGCCAGTCGAGCCGGGCGGCGGAGTGTTGCTCGAATGGAAACGCGTCCGCGACCCACTCGACATAGCGGGCATTGTTCACGTGCCCCATCTGGTCGATCGCGCTGTACGCAGCCCGGGCGCGAAAGCGCTCGGTGAGCCCGGCTGGCAGGCTGACCCGCTCCAGCGGCTCGTCCAGCGCGCTCAAGCCCCCATTATCCGGGACGGGAACCGCCAGCGCCTGGGGAAGCAGCATGCGCCGGGCCGCCGGGTTGATCAGGATCCAGGCCGAGGTGGCAGCCGCGACCCGGCTGCCGTCCGGGCGGGCCAGCTCGAAATCGCGCATAAAAAACAGCTTCTGCTGGATCCCCTTCGGCCAGGTGCGGAGAAGCACCGGCTCCTCATGCCCGGGCAGCTCAAAGAAGCGGATTTTCACCCTGGAAAGAACCCAGATGCGCTGCGCCTGCATCATGGCTTCGTAGCTGTAGCCCAAGTGGTCGGCGTGATGCGCAGCCGCCTCCTGCATGACCTGGAAAATCGCGGCGGGTTTCCAGCGCATCTGGAAATCCGTCTCATACGATTTCACCGTTACCTCTTCGGTCCAGATAGTCTGACGCTCCATTCCCTCCCACCCTCTATGCTTCTGGCTTCACTGCGCCGGATCGAACGGACGGCCGTTGACCACATGCCGGGCAGTGACCGGCACCAGCGAGAGGAGAGCGGCTTCGGTAAAGCACATCTCGTGCGCCAACCGGATGAGCTCGGCGATCCGCTCGGGAGGCTCCTCGGTGTCGAGCGAGACCTCTACCTCGAAACCATCGCAGCTCCCCGTTTTGCTCCCCTGCTGGATCGAGCCCATCTCGTGGAAATGCGCATTCACCTTGACCCGCTCGTTGCGGATGGCCATTTTTTTGGCGGTCGCAACCTGCGACACATGAGAGATCAGTCAGAGGGCCATCCCGGCGGTGAAATAGGTCAGCGGGGTCGGCGCCGTCCCCTCCCCGCCCGGCATGTAGGCGCCCTCGTCAGAGATGAACGCGTGCATCCCGGAGCCCGGCTGGCCGGCCACCACCTGCTTGCGCCAGTTCTCGATGGAGCTGGCCTCCGCCACAACCAGGATATCTCGCCGGCCGCGCTCGCCCGGCGCGCTCGTTTCTTCACCCATGGCCATCCCTCCCCGTCGCGGTTTTTCTATCAGGCCAGCCACTTGCTCGGGCTGATCTCAACCACCTGATTATACTGGCCGTCGCCGGGGACGTCCCATTCATATTTTTGAAGGAAAGCCGCCAGCAGCCCCTCCGGGTAGGGCGGCGCCAGCACCCGGGCGGTTCCCTCGCAGATCACCGGCTTGGCGGCGCCCTCCAGCGCCAGAGACACGTGCGGGTTGCGCTGGACGTTCCGGCTTTTCACTGAGCGCGGATCGGTGCCGATGTACACCCGGCCCTCAAAAAATACGAACCAGACCGGCGCCAGGTGGGGCCGGCCGTCCGGGCGCACGCTGGCAAACCAGATGTTCTGCTCGCCGGCCAGCCGCCTGGCTGCCTCGTCGGATGGTTGGGGAAGCATCTGAATTTCCTCCTTGAACGGACCCCTGATCGACCCGCCGGGACGGCTTACCGCCTCTTTTTGAGCGGTATAATCTGCGCATGTCCCGCTTCAAAATGCGATCCGCCTGGCTGGCGCTGGGCGTCCTCCTCGCCGGCTGCAGTCCGGGCAGTGCTGCCGTCGCGCCCTCCGCTACCCCCACCCAGACGGTCTTCCTCACCGCCTATCACACCCCCACGCCCAGCCCGAGCCCTTCCGGGCTGCCCCCCAGCGCGACCCCGATCCCATCTTCTACGCCCACCCCGCGGACCTACGTGGTGAAGAACGACGACGATATGGTTGGGATCGCCTTCCAGTTCGGGGTGAGCGTCTCGGCATTAAAGACCGCCAACCCCAAGGTTCACCCGAACTACATGGGCGCCGGGACGGTGCTGGTCATCCCGCCGGCGGCCACCCCCACCCGCTCCACCGGGACCCCTCAGGCCACGCCTACCCAGGAGCCGCCGTCCTTTACGGTTTCGAGCCCGAGCTGCTATCTCGACGCCCAGGCAGGCCTGTGGTGCCTGGCGCTCGCCCGCAGTCTGGGCGCACCGCTCGAAAATATCTCCGTGCTGTTCCGCCTGGCTCCCGCGGCTTCCGGGAAGGTCATCGAGCAAACCGTCTCTGCCCCGCTGGACCTGCTCAACCCGGGGACGGACCTGCCCGTCGAGGTTTACTTCGGCCAGGTCAGCGGATCGTACGCGGTGGACGCGCAGCCCGCCGGGGACCTGCCGCAGAACTCCAGCGGCAGCCGCTACGCGCCGGTGAAGGTGGAAAATGTGAGCACTCAGATCGACGGCATCTCAGCGCGGGTGCAGGGCGACGTGACGCTGGCATCCGGGGACAGCCCGGCCAGCCGCGTGTGGGTGCTCGCCACCGCGTACGGCCCGGATGGCCGCCCGGTAGGCCTGCGCAAGTGGGAGAGCCCGCAAGGGCTGGCCCCCGGGGGCAGAATACCGTTCGACCTCACGATTTACAGCCTGGGCCCGGCGATCGATCACGTCAGCCTTCTGGTTGAAGGGCTCGGCTGAGCGCCAGCCGCTAGCGGTTCCCCCAGATCACATAGCTGTCTCTGACGCACTGCTTGCTGCCGGCTGCCGGAAGAACGCAGACCTGGTACAGGATCATGCTGCCGTTCGGCGCGGTGATCGGGATCACGTCCGCGCTGGATTGGCCCTGGGCGTCCGTAGGCGGGAGGGGGTGGGCGATCTGGCCGCCGTCAGGCGTGTAGATGACCATGTCGAGCGCCGCCCCCGCGACGGGCGCCTGGCTGCCCGCTTTCGTCACCCGGACGTGGATGACCTGCCCGGCGTCCGATCGGATCAGGGTGTGCTCAGGCCAGGCGGTCAACGTAACGTTCCCCGGCGCGGCCTCCGGTGTGGCAGCCTGGGCCTGGCCCGCGGCGGGGAACTTCCGCAGGTAGTCTTCTCCGATAGCCGCTGGGCGGATGCGCTGCGCGGCCGCCGCGCCCGGGTCGTAGTCCAGGCAGATGTTGGTGAAGCACTGCCGGTACGCCCCGTTCTGCGCGAAAATTTCCGTGGCCGGCATGCCCGAAATTTCTAACCCGCCGTGTGCGGTGATGTAATCTTCAAAGACCTTGGGAACCTCGTGCCCGAGACCGTCCGCGGTTGGGTAGAAGACCAGCCGGTCATCGTTCACCTTGGCCACCGGCGCTGTCGGAGGGTAGCCGACCTTTTCAGGGATCGGCCGCAGGCCGAAGTGGCCGAGGTTGTCCGGCGGGGCATAGACCACCAGATTTTGATACACCTGCTCGAGCATGCCATCCGCGGCGAGGTAGGGACCGCTGAGCGGCTGGCCGGTGAAATCCAACCCCAGGCGGATCAGGCCGCCGATGAACGGCTCCGGGTAGGTCGACTGTGGCGGCACCCGGGCAGCCTCCGGCTCGGCGAAGCTGCAGTAGGCGTCGCACTTCCAGGCCCCGTAGGCCAGCAGATGGACCGCATGAGAAGGATCGTCCAGCAGTTCGTAAAACCCCACCTGGGAAAAATACTGCTCGATCCGCCCGCGCTGCCTGTCGACCCGCACCTGGGTGAGCGGTTTGCCCGCGAAACGGGCGCCCTGGAGCGTGTCGTAAAGCGGGACAAAATCTTCAAAGATGAGGTAGCCGTCGACGATTCGCTCGCCGTCCTGCTCGGGGAGGGCCAGCGGCGGATCGACCAGGTGCAGGTCGGCGCCCAGCGGGCTCAGCGAATATTTTTGAGCGTCGGCTGCCACCGGGTCGAAGCGCAGCAGCGCCGCCTCGGTGTACTGCATTTTGACGTTATCCGCTTCGATCAGCGGGCTGATCGCGTAACCGAGCGTCTTTTCTCCCCCCAGGAGGTTGTAGAATTCGCGGAAGATCGACTCGACCGGGTAAGTCCCCTGCGGCGGCTGCGAAGCGCCGGGGCTGTCCGCCGGAGCGCAAGCGCTCACCATCAGGATGACGATCACCCCGAGGATCAGGCAAGTCAGGCTGCGGCGTCCACGATAAGGCATATACTCCCGGTCTGGGGCGTTCCTGGATGGGCAAAAAGGGCCAACCGGCTGGCTGCGGATCATGCGCCCGAAATGGCAGCTAAAGCTTCAAAAAACAGGTTCTGAGATCAGGGTTTGCAGCAGAATCAGTGGGAATGGCCCGATCGCCCCGTTCCCACTGGGTCAAGCATGAGTTTATTATACTCTGCCGCGGAAGCGGGTCAATAGCGGTGGATTCCACCGGGCGCATCCCAACCTTTTGGTGGAATGTCCCCCGGGTTTCCCTTACGGAGGGGCCTGCCAAGCAACCGGGATGTGCCCGATTTCACGAACTGATCCTGCCCGGTCCCGGTCCCCAGCGGATCCGCGCCAGGAACCGCCGGAAGGCGGTATAATCGCGGTGATCAGGCACATTCATCACCCGGATCCACGGACATCCCCGCTGGACTTCGGGTATCGAGATAAACGGAGAAGAACAATGAAACCAATTACCCTGCTGACCATCCTTGCCGCGGCCGGGCTGCTGCTTTCCGCCTGCACTCCCGCACAGACCCCGGCGGCCGCGACCGTGGATCCTTCCATGATCGCGGGGACCGTCTCCGCCGCCGTGACCCAGGCGGTCGGCACTGCCGCTGCCGGGGCTCAGAACGCGGCTCCCGCCCAGGCCCAGCAAGCGCTCCCCACCTATACCCCCTACCCCACCTACACCCCCTATCCGACCTACACCCCGCAGCCCGTGCTCACCCAGGTGACCGCACCAACCCAGGCAGCCGCCCAGCCGACCCAGGCGCCGGTCACCTCATCGGCGACCCGCGTTCCCTCGAATTATGCCTGCCAGGTCACCAGCACTTCGCCTGCCTTCGGGACCGTCCTCCCCGCGGGGGACGATTTTGACGGCAAATTCACCCTGAAGAACACCGGCAGCTATACGTGGGGCGCACCGGATTACGACATCGTGGCCGTCTACGACCCGAACAAAATGGCCAAGGTCCAGCGCTACGACCTTCCCAAAGACGTCGCCTCGGGCCAGAGCGTCGACATCACCGTCGATCTGCTCGCGCCCTCCACCCCGGGCTTCTATACCATTGAATATAAACTGGAAGGCAGCGCGGTGATCTGCTCGATGGACGTCTCCATCAATGTGAAGTAAATTTTCGCGTCAGATGGTTCTTCAGACAAGGACGATCCCTGATATCTTATGGATGGTTCGTGTTCAATCCCTATTCTTTGAATAAGACCACCGCCCCCAGATTCTGTTTCCGGCAGTAGCTTTCCTTCTGGGGACGGGGAAGATCTCACAAGAGGGTGGAGAGGCCGATGGCCCCTCCACCCTCTTGTGTTTTTAACCCCTTCCCGCGCAAGAGCTCTAGTTTTTCAATTATCTTCTCAGCGGGAAGGGGATAAAGGGGATCGGTTGAAACAGATTTGGCTTTCCAAATCATGAGGTATCCCGATAAGATTAAATCAGGGATTCAATATGGTTGTTTTCGTTAAGGATGTTCGGAACCTGAAGAGACCGCTTCTATGCTTTCATTCTGCGCCAGATCGCGGCTGGAAGCTCTTTCCCGGCCCCCAGGTGGCGCAGAATCCGCTCTTCCAGGCCAAACGTAAGAACCACCGCCGCCGCGAAATCCGCCGGCTGCCCAGACGCACATCCCGAGGGGATTAATTCTTCTATCCTTCAGGACCCCAGATCGACCGTATACCCCAGGCCGGGGACGTCCGTGGCCTGCAGCCAGCCGTCCTGGAGGACGAAACCCGCCCGCGACGGGTCGCGCGCCAGGCTGAGATGCCCATCCAGGTCGCCGTAGCGGACGTTTGGGCTGGAGAGCGCCAGGCTCAGCCCGGCGGCGACCAGCATGGCCGGCTCGATAAAGCAGCTGACCATGGTCGCCAGGTGCGCCGCACGGGCGATGGCGTCGACCTGCCGGGCGCTGCGCAGCCCGCCGCAGGTCGCCAGTTTAACGCTGAGCCCATCGACCATCCGGTGCGCCGCGAGCTCCAGCGCGGATTCCGGGCCGCGCACGCATTGATCGGCCAGCACCGGGATCGGGCTGAGCTTTTTCACCTCGTGGAGGGATACCAGGTCCTCCGGTGGGGTCGGCTGCTCGAACATCTCGAGAATGCCATCCAGCGCCCTGGCCACATCCATGGCCTGGCGCGCGGTATAACCCCCGTCGGCATCCAGCCGCAGCACGTGCTGCGGCAGCGCCCGGTGCACTGCCTCCACCCGCTGGACGTCCTCCTCCGGGTTCTGGCCGCCTTTGATCTTGAGCATGCGGAACCCCTGGCGGGCGTACTCCCGGGCGAGCCCCACCGTCTCAAATTCGTCCGCGATGGGGAGGGTGATCGAAGTCTGGATGCGGTCGCGGTAACCGCCCAGCAGCCGGTAAAGCGGGAGGCCGGCCGCCAGGCTCAGCAGGTCGTGGAAGGCCAGGTCGAAAGCGCACATCACCCCCGGGCTGGCGTTCACCCGCGTGGCCAGCTCATCGAGCGAATACTCGATGTTCGTCGGGTGCAGGTCGGGCGCCAGGGCGGCGCACTCGCGGCAGCCGCGGAGGACGTCCTCCGGCGCTTCCCCGGTCAGGTCGGGATGCGCCACCGTGCATCCCCAGGCAGACGGTCCCTGCCGGGTCTCCAGGCGGATAAATACCGCCGTGATGGAGCGCACCTCCGGTTTACCGGCCAGCCTGGCCGGCTGGCGGGTTTGCAGTTCGACTGGGATGACCTCGACCCGGGAAATTTGCATCGCAGCCCCCTTTCTGGGATCCGGCCACCGTTGGGACCGGCAGCCGTCCGATCAGTGGAGATGCTCGATATGGAAAGAGCCCATGCGGCAAAAATCGACCAGGCAGCTCATCGCCCCGAGGCTGGGAAGCCCACCGCGATCGCCTAGACGTGGGATCTCACCCCAGACCCTGAAGCGCTGCCATTCCGGTTCGTACGCCAGAAGCGCCTGCTCCAGGGCGTCCGCCAGGTTCAGCGCGTCTTCCAGGAGGACCAGGCCCAGCGGCCCGCCGGTGTAGCTACCGCGAGACGGCCCGCCCCCGGCGAGCGCCTCCTCACCGGGCAGCAGCCACCATTCCGGGTGGGCGGTGCCCATCGGGTTCCACCCGTTCTCAACCGCCAGGTCGAGGATGCCGTACCAGGTCGGGCGGTTGAGCCGCAGCGTCTTCTTTGGATAGCTCTGATTGGTCAATCGAAAACCCAAACCGTTAACCTCACCAAATACGTTTATTCCTGTTCATTATAAACGATTGGAAAGGTGCGGGTTGTGACGCTCGACCAGGTGCGCCTGGCGCCGGAACGTGTGGGGAGACGGCCAGCCGGAACTTATCCGCCGCCTCCAGCGTCTGATGGAAAATACCAGCTCCGCTGGAGCGCGAAAACTTCATTTTTACCGGATCGGCGCTTCGATCCGATACCCTGCGGGACAAACCATGAGGGGCGGCAATGGCTGAGAAGATCGTCCAACCCTTCGCCCGGTACCGGGCGCGCATCCTGAGCCTGCTGTTGATCCTGGCCGTCGCCGGTTTGATCGGTGCGCTGGCGGGCTGCCAGGACAGGCGCTCCGGCGCAATCCCGGCCCCCGCCGGCCTGACCAAATCCACGGGGGTTCCGCTTGCCGGAGGGACCGGCATGCAGCCAACCGTTTTCCCGCTCTCCGTGCGCCTGAGCGAGGGGAAATCCCAGCCGCAGCCGGCCGCTCCGCTCCCGGTCGCCGCCGGCACGCCGCTGGCCCCGGCCGAGATCGAGCAGATCCTCGGGCGGCTCCCGGCGCTGCCGGCCTCGAGCAGCCAGGCAGCCGATTTCCGCCTCCCGGGCGATCCCATCCCGCCGCCCCGGGCAGGGCAGACGGTCAACCAGGCATTTCCGCCCACCCCGGAGCCTATCCAGCCGCCGCCGGCCGCACCTGGGCCGCTGAAGGTGCTGCGCTACTCGCCAGAGGGGGAGATCCCGGTCGCGCCTTTCCTGAGCGTCACCTTCAACCAGCCGATGGTTTCGCTCGCGACCCTCGCCGCGCTGAAAGCCAGCGACGTCCCGGTCAGGCTCGACCCCGCCCTTCCGGGCACCTGGCGCTGGTTGGGAACCAGCACCCTGACCTTCGAGTACGATTCGACCCAGATCGACCGCCTGCCGAAGGCGACCGTGTTTCACGCCACCGTCCCCGCCGGGACGAAATCCGCCGCCGGCGGCGCGCTGGCCCAGGCCGTGGGGTGGAGCTTCACCACCCCGCCGCCCAAGGTGACCGCCACCTACCCCGCGGATGGGCCGCAGCCCCTGGATCCCCTCTTCTTCATCGGCTTTGACCAGCGCGTAGACCCCTCCGCCGTGCTCGAGACCATTCGCGTGACCGCCGGCTCCAGCGCCATCCCGCTCCGCCGGGTCGGCGAAGCGGAGATCCAGAAAAACGATAGGTGGAAGGCGTACCTGGATGCTGCCCAGCCGGGGCGCTGGGTTGCTTTTCAAGCCCAATCCCCCCTCCCCGCCGGCAGCAGCGTGACCGTCGCCATCGGCCCCGGAACCCCTTCGGCCGAGGGGCCGCTGCTGACGCAGGCAGCCCAGACGTACAGCTTCCACACCTACGCGGCGCTGAAGATCGTCGATCACGGCTGCTATGCCAGCAAAGACCAATGCGTGCCGCTGGCCCCGTTCTTTATCCGTTTTAACAACCCGCTTGACCCGGGCGCGGATCCCACTGCGCTGGTTTCCATCGACCCGGAGATCCCGGGGGCGAGCCTCAACATTTATGGGGATACCCTCCAGATCCAGGGCCAGACCCAGGGGCAGACGACCTACACCGTGACGGTCAGCGGCAGCCTGAAGGATGCTTTTGGCCAGGCGCTCGGCCAGGACGCGAAGCTCACCTTCAAGGTGGGCCGCGCCGAAGCGGCTGTATACGGCCCCAACCAGGGCTTTGTCACCCTGGACCCGGCTGCGAAAAAGCCGGTCTTTTCGGTCTACGCGATCAATTACCCTCGGCTGGATGTCAAGATCTACGCCGCCCAGCCTTCAGATTGGCCGGCCTACCAGCAGTACGTCCTGAACTACCAGCGCACGGAGCCCAACCTCAAGATCCCCGGCAGGCAGGTGTTCGCACAGACGATCCCGGTCGAGGCCAGGTCCGATACGCTTACCGAGGTCGATATCGATCTCTCCCCGGTGATGGACGGCGGGTTCGGCCATTTTATCGTGGTCGTCTCGCCGCCCACGTCCCTCCTTTCCAACCCGCAGGATCTCTACGGCCGCACGATCCAGGCCTGGGTGCAGGTCACCCAGATTGGACTGGATGCCTTCACCGATCACAGCCAGATGGTGGTCTGGGCGAGCGCCCTGGCGGACGGCAAGCCCCTCCCCGGCATCACCGTCCAGCCCGCGCCGGTCGGGAAAGCGATGACCACCGGAGCCGACGGCACTGTCCGCGCGGATATCCCCGCGGGCGCCACGTATCTGGTGGCGAGCCAGGGCGCCGACACGGCGCTCCTGCCGCGCTCGAATTTCCCCTGGGACAGCAGCGCCTGGTCAACCCGGCCACTCCGGGATGAGCTGCGCTGGTACGTCTTCGACGACCGCCAGATGTACCGACCCGGGGAAGAAGTTCATTTCAAGGGCTGGCTGCGCCGCATCATCGGCGGGCAGAACGGGGACGTGAGCCTGGTCGGGGACTCGGTCAGCGGGCTGAGCTACACGATCACCGACTCGCAGGGGAACTCGATCGGTTCGGGTCGCCTCGATATAAACCCCCTGGGCGGCTTCGACCTGGCCGTCACCCTCCCGGCGCAGGTCAACCTCGGATACACCCAACTGCAGCTGACCGCGCTCGGCACGGGGTTTGTTGACTATACGCAGCAGTTCACCCACACCTTCCAGATCGCGGAGTTCCGCCGGCCCGAGTTCGAGGTCACCGCGCGTAACGAGACGGCCGGGCCGTATTTTGCCGGCGGGAGCGCCACGCTGGCGGTCGCGGCCAGCTACTACGCCGGCGGCCCGCTGCCGGACGCGGGCGTTACCTGGCAGGTTTCCTCCAGCCCTAGCACCTACGACCCGCCAAACTGGCCGGATTTCACCTTCGGAGAATGGGTGCCCTGGTGGAATTCCGCGAAACCGACGGCCAGAGGAGAGACCTTCTACCCGGGTGGGAATGGGGAACCGAAGGTCGAGACCTTCACCGGCAAGACGGATGCCAGCGGCGAGCACTTCCTCCGCCTGGACTTCGCCCCGGGCACCGACATGCAGCCCACCAGTGTGATCGCGCAGGCGAGCGTGATGGACGTCAACCGCCAGGCCTGGGCCGGGACGACCACGCTGCTCGTCCACCCAGCCAGCCTGTACGTCGGGCTGCGCAGCAATCCGGTCTTCGTCGACCGCGGCACGCCGATCCAGGTAGATTACATTGTCACCGACCTGGACGGGATAGCCGTCCCTGACCGGTCGGTCGAGATGACCGCCGCCCGGCTGGACTACAAATACCTGGACGGAACCTGGAAAGAGGTCGAGGTCGATCCGCAGGTCTGCAAGCAGGCCTCGGCCGAGAAACCCGCCACCTGCACCTTCCAGACGCCGGTCGGCGGCGCATACCGGATCACCGCCATCGTCACCGACGACCAGGGCCGCAAAAACATGAGCCGCCTCACCCGCTGGGTGAGTGGCGGCAAGCTCCCGCCCTCGCGCAGCGTGCAGCAAGAAATGCTCACCTTGGTCCCCGACAAAGAAACCTACCAGCCCGGCGAGACGGCTCACATCCTGGTCCAGGCGCCCTTCAGCCCGGCGGAAGGCCTGCTGACGGTCAACCGGGGTGGGATCGTGGAGACCCGCCGCTTCCCCCTGCCGGATGGCTCCGCCAGCCTGGAAATCCCCATCGAGGAGAAGTACATCCCCAACCTGAACCTCCAGGTGGACGTGAACGGCTCGGCGCCGCGGCTGGACGACCAGGGCAACCCGGTGGCGGGCGTGCCTCCCCGGCCGGCCTTCGCCTACGCCCAACTGGATCTGAGCATTCCACCGGAACAGCGCGCGTTGAACCTGCAGCTTGCCCTGGAGCAGAAAGAGCTTGAGCCGGGCGGCCAGACGACGATGACCGTGGTGCTGAAAGACGCCGGCGGCCGCCCGGTGGCAAACGCGGAGATGGCCGTGGTGGTGGTCGATGAGGCCGTCCTCGCCCTCAGCAACTACCAGATGGCCGACCCGCTGCAGGCCTTCTATTCCGACCGGCCGCTGGACCTGGAGAGCGTCTACGCGCGCGCCAACCTCGTGCTGGCCAACCCCGAAACGCTGGCCCACGGCAGCGCCCAGACCGTCGTGACGACCCAGACGGCTTCCGGCTCGCGCAAGGCCCTGGACCTGTTTTCCGGAAGCGCGCCCATTGCCGCACCGGCTGCAACGCAAGCCGCTGCCGCGCCGATGGAGGCGGCGCGGGGTCTGGGAGGTCAGAGCCCGGCTGCGCAGCCGCCCATCGCCGTACGCACGGACTTCAACCCGCTGGCGGTGTTCAGCCCGGCGGTCGCCACGGATGCCAGCGGCCAGGCCAGTATCGCCATCCAGCTGCCGGATAACCTCACCCGCTACCGGGTGATGGTGATCGCCGTCGATCCTTCCGGACGCCGGTTCGGTTCTGCGGAGACGACCCTGACCGCCCGCCTGCCGCTGATGGTGCGCCCCTCCGCCCCGCGCTTCTTGAACTTCGGCGACCAGTTCGAGCTCCCGGTCGTGCTGCAGAACCAGACGAGCCAGCCGCTCTCGGTGAGCGTGGCTGCCCGGGCCAGCAACCTGGACCTGACCGGCCCGGCGGGGCTGCGCGTGACCGTGCCCGCCAACGACCGGGTGGAGGTGCGCTTCCCCGCGGCCGCCAGCCTGGCCGGGACGGCTACCCTGCAGGTGGCGGCCGTCTCCGGCGGCTACGCCGACGCGGCCACCGTCAGCCTGCCGGTCTACACGCCGGCCACCACCGAGGCATTTGCCACCTACGGGGTGATCGATTCGGGAGCGATTGCCCAGCCCTTCACGAAGCCGTCGGACGTTTACCCGCAGTACGGCGGGCTGGAGATCTCGACCTCGTCGACCGCGCTGCAGTCGCTGACCGACGCGGTGCTCTATCTGGTGACCTACCCCTACGAATGCACCGAGCAGATCGCTTCGCGCATGCTGGCCATCACTTCACTCAAAGATGTGCTCACCGCCTTCAAAGCCGAGGGCCTCCCCGCGCCCGAGGAGCTGAGCGCCTCCGTCGGAAGCGATATCCAGACCCTCCTGGGGCTGCAGAACGACGACGGCGGCTTCCCCTACTGGCAGCACGGGCAGGAATCCATCCCGTTCAACACCATCCACACCGCGCTGGCGCTCTCCATGGCCCAATCCAAGGACTATCCGGTCCCGCCGGAGATGACCCGGAAGGTGCTGGACTACCTGCGCCACATCGAAGATCACTACCCCACCTGGTACAGCCAGAATACCCGCCAGACCCTCTCGGCCTACGCGCTGTTCGTGCGCGGCCGCATGGGCGACCGCGATCCGCAGAAGGCGATCAAGCTGCTGAACCAGGCCGGTCTGGATCATCTCTCCCTGGACGCCATTGGCTGGCTGTGGCCGGCCCTCGAGGGCAGCCCGGATGCTGCCCAACAGCTCGACCAGATCCGCCGCGCCGTGAACAATCGCGTGGTCGAGACCGCGGGCGCGGCCAACTTCACCACGACCTACGCCGACCAGAACTACCTGCTGCTCGGCTCGGACCGCCGCACGGACGCGATCCTGCTCGACGCGCTGATCGGCGACAACCCGGTCAGCGACCTGATCCCCAAGATCGTGAACGGGCTGCTGGCGCACCGCACCCGCGGGCACTGGGGCAGCACCCAGGAAGATGTGTTCATCCTGATGGCCCTGGATCACTATTTCAACACCTTTGAATCCCAGACCCCCGACTTCGTCGCCCGGATCTGGCTCGGGCAGGACTACGCCGGCAGCCAGGAATTTCAAGGACGCAGCACCGGCCGCAACGAGCTGGATATCCCCATGTCCTACCTGGTCGATCCGTCCATCCCGGATGTGGGGAATCTCACCCTGAGCAAGGACGGGGCCGGGAGGCTGTACTACCGCCTCGGCCTGCGCTACTCGCCGACCGATCTGCAGCAGGCGCCGCTGGATATGGGGTTTGCCGTCCAGCGCGTCTACGAGGCCGTGGACAACCCGGACGACGTGCGCCAGGACCCGGACGGTACCTGGCACATTCGGGCCGGGGCGCGGGTGCGCGTGCGCCTGACCATGGTGGCGGATAACCGGCGCTACCACGTCGCGCTGGTCGATCACCTCCCCGCGGGGCTCGAGATCGTGAACCCCGGCCTGCCCGTCTCGCAGAATCCGCCCCAGA
>JAJYJF010000381.1 GCA_021796375.1 Chloroflexota bacterium
GTCCGCGTCGGGGAAAACCTGCAGCTGCACGCCGGCGCATCCTCCAAGGTGCTCTGGGCCTTCCTTCCGACCGAGGAGAGCGAGCAGCTCTTCAAGCAGGTCGCGTTGAACCCACTCGAAAAAAACACCATCACGACCCCAGAGGCAATGCGGTCCGAGCTGGCCGCCATCCGGGAGCGCGGCTTCGCCACCTCGTTTGAAGAGACCGACCGCGGTGCGATGGGCATCGCCGCGCCGGTGTACGATCACACCGGCAAGCTGGTCGCCGGGATCGGCATCGCCGCCCCGGTTAACCGGGTCACCCCCGAACACGTCCCGGAAGTCGCCCGCCACGTGCTTGCCGCCGGGCGCGAACTCTCCACCAAACTCGGCGCCCCAACCGACAGGCATCTGCCTTCCTGAACCCTCGCTGGTCTGAGCCCTCAGCCTACTTCCGGCGTAACACTGTTGAACAAACCGTACACGCCTGTATAACTGGATAACAAGAAATTTGGCAACCTCACCGCGGTGAGTCATGCGAGCTTCGAGATCTACCCGGGCGAGATCGTCGGCCTGATTGGCCCCAACGGCGCGGGAAAGACGACCCTTTTCAACGTCATCACCGGCCTGTATAAACCCGAAGAGGGAGAGACTACCTTCAAAGGGGTCAACATCACCGGGTGGCTTCCGCATAAAATTTGCGCGCTGGGCATGTCGCGCACCTTCCAGGTGACGCGCGCCTTTGTCCACATGACCGTTCAGGATACCGTCCGCGTGGGCGCTTACAACCGTCACAACGAAAAAACCGTGCAGGCCAGGGTAGACCAGGTCATCGAGGAGTGCGATTTGACCGAGATCCGCGAGAAAGTCTGCGGGGACCTCGGGCTGGCTCCTCTGCGCCGCGTGGAGCTGGCCCGCGCGCTGGCAACCGATCCGGAGATGCTGCTGCTGGACGAAGCCGGCGCCGGGCTGAACGCAACCGAGCTGGCGGCCTTCATGGATCTGATCAAGCGCCTGAACCGCGAGAACAAAATCACCTTCTGTGTGGTCGAGCATGTCATGCAGATGGTGATGGGGCTGTGCGGGCGCATCGTGGTGCTTGATTCCGGCGAAGTGATCGCGTCTGGCACCCCCAGCCAGATCAGCACCAACCCCAAAGTCATCGAGGCTTACCTGGGAAAGCGAGCGATGCATGTTAGAAATTAAGAACCTGGATTCAGGCTATGGGAAAGTAACCGTTCTCCACGGGGTGTCATTCCACGTGGAGGAAGGCGAGATGGTGGCGATCATCGGCCCGAACGGGGCCGGGAAGAGCACCCTGCTGAAAACGATCTGCGGGCTCATCCGGGCCCAGGCGGGTACGGTCCGGTTTGGGAAAGATGAAATCACCGGCCTGCCGCCCAACCAGGTCATCCGGAAAGGGATTTCCTACGTGCCCGAAGGCGGGCGGCCCTTCCCGAACATGACCGTGTTGGATAACCTCATGATGGGCGCCTACAGCAACCCGGCCATCTTGAAGACCGGCGTTCTGGACGAGATCTATGGGCTGTTCCCCGTGCTCAAAAAGCGCAGCAGCCAGTACTCCCGCACCTTGAGCGGCGGGGAGCGCCAGATGCTGGCCATCGCCCGCGGGCTGATCTCCCGGCCCAACCTGATCATGCTGGACGAACCCTCACTGGGGGTCGCTCCCAAGCTGGTCGACGAAATCTACGAGAAGATCGCTTCCCTGAAGAATACCGGGCTGACCGTCTTGCTGGTCGAACAAAACACGAGCTACGCGCTGGAGCTGGCCAACCGCGGCTACGTCCTCGAAAACGGGCAGGTCGGCCTGGAAGGCACCGCCGCGGACCTGGCGGCCAGCGACCATATCCGGAAATCCTACCTGGGGCTTTAACCTGGAGCATTTCATGACCGATCCATATGCTGAACGACTGGCGGAGATCCCCCTCTACCGCCCCGGCAAACCGCCGCTGACGTTTTTCGACAGCGATTTTCAAAGCGAGCTGGAAAAAACCTGGGGGAAATCCTGGGGAGGGCAGTCCAGCTATGCTCGCCTGCGCGCGGTGATCACCCACCGGCCCGGGCCCGAGGCTGCCTGGGGAGCCCCCGATCCGGATTTCCTCAACCTGCCGACCGGCCTGCCGGACCTGCCGCTCATGCAGGCCCAGCACGACGGGTTCGTCCGCGTGCTGCGAGAAAATGGCGTCGAGATCTACCCGCTGAACGCGCCGCCGCCCGTGCTCGGCACCTACGGCATCCCGCTGCGCAGCGCGACCTTCACCCACGAAACGTTAATGGTCAAAGGGGGGGCGATCATCTGCCGCTGCGCGCCGGCCTACAAGCGCGGGCTGGAATATTACCAGTCCCGCACCATCGGCGCCCTGGGCTGCCCGATCCTGTACACCGTCCACGGGATGGGATTCTTCGAGTCCAGCAACGCGGTCTGGCTGGATAAAAAGAGCCTGCCGCTGGCCGTCAGCCAGCGCGCCAACCTGGAAGGGGTCCACCAGGTGACCGGGGCGGTCCAGCAGTTTGGGGTAGAGGACGTGCACGTGGTGCATCTGCCCGGGCCGCTGAATACCCGCGGGGCCCAGACCGGCCGGGGCGGAGGAGCTTTTCACCTGGATATGGTGTTCGGCGTCGCTGCCCCGCGCATCGGCGTGATCTACCCGCCCGGCGTCGGGTATGAGTTCATCGATTACCTGCTGCACAAAAAAGGGTTCGATCTGATCGAAATCCCCGAGGAAGAGGTGAACGGCTGCCCCTCCAACTTCCTGGTGCTCGAGCCGGGCAAGCTGGTCATCCCCGCCGGAAACCCCTACGTGACCGGCGAGCTGCGCAAGCGCGGCATCACCGTGATCGAGGTGGAGATGAGCGAGTTCACCAAAGCCGGCGGCGGGCCGACCTGCATCACCGTCCCGCTGATCCGGGATGAAGAAATAGAATGAGGTCGCCAGGGAGCCGCTGATGGGATCCGCAAACCTCACCCGGGTCCGCCTGCC
>JAJYJF010000382.1 GCA_021796375.1 Chloroflexota bacterium
CGACCTGGTACAGGAACGCGCCGGCGACCAGCAGGTTGGGGTCGATGGCCGGATAGAGGGTCATCAGGGTGGAACACAGCTGCAGCACGTTCAGGGTATGCTCGAGCAGGCCCCCGAGGTAGGCGTGATGCACCTCCGGGGTCGCCGGGGCTTCGGCGAAAGTCGCGAGGAAGTCGCGGTCGGTGAAGAATTCGTCCACCAGGGCGGCCAGGTGCGCCTCGGTGATCAATGCGCGGTAGCTGGAGAGTTCGGAAAGCATCTCCTGCGGGTCGCGCCGGCTGCTGGGCAGAAAATCCCGCCGGTCGTACTCGTCCGCGCGCGCCGGGCGGACGCGCAGCACCCGCACCTGAACGCGCTCGAGATAGACATCCACCTCGCCTTCCAGCTTGACCACCTGGCCGTCGCTGATCTGCTCGGCCACGGCCTGAGCATCTTCCCAGACCCGTCCGACCAGCTGCCCGCTGGAATCGCTCAGAACCAGCGTCAGGTAGAACCCGCGGCTGGCGTCTCGGAAGGGCTCGAGAAACCGGTTGCGCACCAGGTAGTAGCCGACGAAGCGCTGGCCGGGCTTGAGCTCATTCAGGTAAGGGCCTTTTTCTGGGTGAATAGTTTTCACGTTCATTTTTCCTAACTCTAACGATCGATCCGATCACCGGTAAGTTATACGACAATTAAGGTAAATTATATTTCATAATTTGCTTGGGCCTGTGCCAAAACCAAACCCTGAAGAATCCCGAATTTCGTTGGTATTTGAATATCTTGAAGACCATTCCCGCCTCGACCTGACGCCCTGCGCGCGGGTTATATCTCTCAATTTCGCTGCTCTTGGGTGGGAAGGGAGTGGAATTTCAAAGAAGGGAAATTTAACGGACCATCCGAAAAATAAAATTTAAGAATGGTCTATGCATCCGAGAATGGACGCGGGCTGGCTCAGAGTATCGATCGAGCTGTTTTGGAAGGACGGCTGTGCTTTCGGGCTACCCGCTGCTGGCGGCGGCCGTAGGCGTGGCCGGTGCGGGGGCTGGGGTCAGGATGGCGTCCAGGTGGGCCTGCGCATCCGCCCGCCAGTGATCCGAAACGGCGCCTCCCGGCAGGGCCAGCAGGCTCTGCCAGCGCTTGACCGCCGCAGGTAGATTGTTGGCGGCTTCCAGGGCCAGCGCGTCGTAGTAGATGGCTTCGCCCCGCTGCGGGTCGTCCGCCGCCAACTGCTGGGTGTGCAGAAACTGCAGGTGGGCGTTCGCCGCATCCCCGCTGGCGAGCAGAGCCCTTCCGCGGCCAAGGTTGGCGTCAAAAGAACTGGCGTTCAGCTTCAACGCCGCGTTGAAATCTCCCAGGGCCTGTTCTCCCTTGCCGGTATCCAGGTACAGCCCTCCGCGGGCGATCAGCCCATCGATAAGGTGCGGATCGACCTGCAGCGCGTGGGTGAAAGCCGCCTCCGCGCGGTCGTTCTGACCCGCGGAGATGTATGCCTTTCCAACCAGCAGCAGGGCCGCGGTATCGTCCGGCGCGTAGAGCAGGTAGGTCTCCAGTGGTTTGAGGGAAGCGGCGAGCTGCTGGTTGGCCTGCTCGGCGATGCCCAGCTCGAGATACCCGCTCAGGAGGGTCACGTCCTGGGCGTTTGCCCTCTGGGCTGCCTGAAGCGCGCCGGCGGCATCGCCGCTGGCGAGATCCGCCTGCGCCAGCCGCAGGTTGACCATCGGCGAGCCGGGAAGCAGGCTCACCGCGCTCTGTAGCGCTTTCAGCGCATCCGGCGTGTCGCCTTTGGTCAAGTAGTAGCTGCCCAGCTCCAGGTCAGCTTCTCCATACAGAGAATCCAGCTGGACGGCTTTTTTCAGGTCCCCTTCGACATCCGCCTTGAGGTCGGAAGCCAGGTTCGCTCGCGCGCGGCCCAGGTACGCGGGCGCGTAGCTGGGCTGCACCTGGATGGCCTGGTTGTACTGGGCGACGGCGTTTTTAAAGTCTCCTTCCAGCCGGTAGGCCTCCCCGGTGAGGTAGTACGCATCGACGGCGTCCGGTTCGTTTTGGGTCACCTGCTGGAGAAGATCGGCGGCGGCGGCCCAGTTCCCCAGGGCCAACTGCGCCAGCCCGGATTTATAGGCTTCACTGATCGGGTGCGGGGTCACCCCGTAGAAAGGGGTCGGCGTATAGGTGGCGGAAAGCAGGAGGACCAGCGGCCGCGCGCCGGCGAAGGTGGGGGTCGGGGTGGGAAACTCGGGGGGGGGGGTGGGCAGGAAGGTCGCCGACGCCCTGGCGGTCGGCACGGACAGCGGGCCGGAAGCGGCGCTGTTCGCTGGCCGGCCGGCATTCACCAGTCCGAAGACCAGCAGGAGGATCGAGAGCACCCCCGCTCCGCTCCAGATCATCAGCTGCTTGCGGGTGGCTTCGAGTTCCGCGGGTTTGGCCCGCTGCCCCTCCACCTGCCGGGCAACCCAGCTGCGCCTGGGGGAAGGCCCCCGGCCGGAAGGAGGTTCGCCGGCGGGCATGGCCCCGAAGAAGATCAGGCCGCGCCGGGCGCCCTCGTTCCTGGGGTCGATCCGCAGCGCCTCGCGCAGGCAGTAGATCCGTTCTTTGTCCGAATCGACGACGGAGCTCATCAGCAGCCAGTCATCCGGGCTGGAAGGGCTGGTTTTCAGCAGGCGGGTCAACAGATCCCGCGCCCGGGGTTTATCCCCGGCCCGGATGGCTTTCAGGATCTCCTGGTGGATGCTGTCTTGTGGCACTGCGGAGGCCTCCCGGGATCCGGATGGTCTGGAGGAGGGCTATCTTCTTCGGAAGAAGGAAAATCCGACCGCGACCAGCCCAAGAGCGCAGACCACAAGGATCCCGGCCCCAATCGTCCGGTTATTCACCGCGCGGGCAATCCCCATGAAGACAGGGGTTGCGGTGGGCGTTGGCGTGATCGTGGCGGTTGGGGTAATCGTTGGCGTTTTCGTTGGCGGCCGGGGTGTGAAGGTGGGGTGGTGGGTTGAGGTAGGGGTCAG
>JAJYJF010000014.1 GCA_021796375.1 Chloroflexota bacterium
GATTTTCCGTCCCGCCTGCTGGTCGAATCGCTGGGCGTCGCCGATTCAGGGATGGTCCAGCAGGCCCTGACTGACCTGGCTGAGCACGGTTTCTTGCAGCGCTTCTCGGAGATCTCGGAGAACGATTACCGGTTCACCCACGCCCTGGTTTGCGACGCCATTTACTCGACCCTGCTGAAATCCGACCGCAGCGAGCTGCACGGCACGGTAGGGGAAGCGATTGAGACGCTTTACGCCAGCCGGATCGACGATCAGGTGGAGCTGCTGGCGCGCCACTATTCGTGGAGCAACCGCTACGAGCGGGCCGTGCACTACCTGACCCTGGCGGGCCAGCGCGCCGCCCGCGGATACGCCAACGAGCAGGCCCGCCAGCATTTTGACCTGGCGCTGGACCTGATCAAGCGCGTCTCGGCCGATCTGGATACCTTCCTGCAGGTCTACACCGGCCGCGGGGATGTCCTCACCCGGATGGGCGATTACCCGACCGCGCGCTCGTCGTTCTTCTCCGCCTTACGCGCGCTGGACTGCATGCCCGGCGCGGACATGCGCCAGTATATCCAGATGCGCAGCTCGCTGCTGCGCAAGGTCAGCATCATCCACGAGCGCCAGGGCGATTACACCCAGGCTCTCAGCGCGCTTTCCGAAGCCCAGGCGTCGCTGGAGGAGATGCCGGATCCTCCGGTGGTGGAGCGCGCCTGGATCCTGAACGATACGGGCTGGATTTATTTCCGCCGCGGGGACCTGGAAGCCGCGGATAAGTCCCTGCTCGAAGCGCTGCGTCCGGTGGAAGACAGCACCCACTACGATCTGATCGCCTCGATTTACAACCGCCTGGGCGGGGTTTATTACCAGAAGGACCAGTTGGAGCAGGCGGCTGGTTTCGTGCGCAAGAGCCTCTTCCTCCGCCAGGAAATTGGCGATGTGAACGGTGTGGCTCGCTCTTACAACAACCTGGGCCTGCTGCGCTGGAAGCGCGGGGATTGGGACAGCGCCCTGGATAACTTCATGCGCAGCCTCAAGCTGCATGCCAATCTCGGGGACGTCGAGGGCACGATCGAGCTGCATACCAACCTTGGCCTGCTGCACCTGGACCGCGGCAACTTCGATGAAGCCCAGCGCCATCTGGAAACCGGGCTGCAGGCCGCCGCGCAGATCGGCCACTCCTACCACATCGGGCTGCTCTATCTTCATTTCAGCCGGCTGTTTATCGCCCGGGAGGATTGGGGAAAGGCGCTCGAGTTCTGCCAGAAGGGCTTGCAGACCTTCGGTGAGATCGGCGTGACCGAATACCTGGTGGATTTGAACACCTATCTGGGCCTGGCCTGGTTGGGGATGGGCGACCTGGCGCAGGCCGAAACCTGCGGCCAGACCGCCATCAGCCTGTTCAACCAGCTCGGCGCCGGAAAAGAAGGAAACCCGGCGGAAGACCACGGGCGGGCTTTGCGCCTGCTGGGGCAGGTAGCCCTGGTCAAGCGGGAGTATGCCGAGGCCGCCAAGGACTTCGAGGAGAGCGAAGCGATCTTCAAGGCGGTCGGGAACCAGATGGAGCAGGCCCGGACGGCCTCCGTCCGGGCGGAGCTGGCCCTTTTGAACGCGGACCCAACCTCCGCGCGCCAGTTCCTCAATCAGGCGCGGCAGATCTTCCGCCAGCTCGGCGCGCGGACCGACCTGCACCGGGTGGAATCGCTGGCCCTGGCCCTCCCGCGGGTGGACGCAGTCCCATAGTTTTTAAATGATGAAATGAGATTTGAGATCGGCGGGGTTTCCAGGCCGGAGGTATTCCAGTCTGGTGGGTCGAGTACAATAACCCCATGACGGCTCAAACTCCAGAAATTTCGGCGGGGGCGGATGTCCCCGGCAGCCTCCTGACCGCGCTCGCGCCCCCGGGGCTGTTCCCGTCGCTCGCCGGGAACTGGCGCTGGACGGAAGGCGGGATCTTCAGCCTGTGGACCGACGCCATAGTGCTTTTCAATTAGCTCCTATGCTACCCTTGTACCAGCGCATCTATGCCATGGTGAAGCAGATCCCGCCCGGACGGGTGGCGACCTACGGCCAGATCGCGGCGCTGGTCGGCGGCTGCAGCGCCCAGATGGTGGGGTTTGCCCTGGCGTCCCTGAAGGATGGGAATGACGTCCCTTGGCAGCGGGTGATCAACCGCATGGGGATGATCAGCCCGCACGGGTACGGCTACGGCAGCGCGCTGCAGCGCGAGCTGCTGGAGTCGGAAGGGGTGGTCTTCGACCTGGAAGGCCGGATCGACCTGGAGCGGTTCGGCTGGCCTTGATTTCAATGCCCCCGCAGGCGATTCTCGCGGTGCCCAAAATTCAAGCTCGACACGACAGGGAGCCCAGCGTTTTGCAAGCTAAAAATGCCTGGCTGTATTTCAAATAGTTCCTGGCGCTGCTCCTGTTTGGTTTGAATGGGATCGTCGCCAGCCATATCGCATTGAGCAGCGATGAGATTGTCTTTACCCGGACCCTGATCGGCAGTCTTTTCCTGGTCCTGATCTTTATTTTTTCGAAGCAGAAGCTTCAGATCTGGAAAAATCCATCCCACCTGCTTTTTCTCGTCATTTCGGGGGTGGCGATGGGGATCAACTGGAAGTTCCTGTATGAGGCGTATGCCCAGATCGGGGTCAGCCTGGCAACCCTGGCATAATCCAGCGGGCCAATCATCGTGATGGTGCTTTCCCCGCTGTTATTCCGCGAAAAGGTCGCCAGCACCACCGTTTTCGGCTTATTTGCCGCCATCGCTGGCATGCTGTGCGTCAACGGGCAGGCATTGTTATCGGGAAGCGCTTCCTGGGGGTTGATTTTTGGCATCTTATCCGCGGTGATGTACGCCTTTATGGTGATTTTCAACAAAAAGGCAATCAATATAACCGGTCTTGAAAACCCGATGTGGCAGTTGATCACCAGCTTTATAACCGTGGTGATCTTTGTGGGATTTAAGGAGGGTTTTTCATTCCACCGGATCGACGGAAACCCGATCCCAATCCTGATCTTGGAGATTGTGAATACCGGGATCGGCTGCTATTTTATTTTTCTTCGATCGGGGCGCTGCCCGTGCAAACGGTGGTCATTTGCGGATATTTTGAGCCGCTTTCCGCCCTTCTATTTTCGGCTGCCCTGTTAGGGGAAACGATGAGCTTGTTCCAGATCGTGGGCGCCGTGCTGATTCTCGGCGGAGCTGCTTTCGCAGAACTCTTTCATGGAAAATCAATGGCCTTCCAGAAGGTTGAGCTCTCGAAGTAAACCGTTTGGAAATACGCTCTCAGGGCTTTCGAGCGATCAAAATAACCGTTGGGATGGCGAAGACGAAATACGGCCGGGAGCGCGAGATCTGGCGCACGCCGGCCGTCTCGAGAGCCTCGGCGTACTCCTCGATGCGGGCGATATCGGCAATCGCCAGCCAGCCGCCCGGGCGCAGCACCCGCAGGCACTCGCGGACCGCCTGCTGCCGGCTTTCTCGGGTGGGGAGGTTGTGGATAGCCCAGCTGGAGGTGACGATGTCGAAGGCGGCAGCGGGGTAGGGCATGGCCCGCGCGTCCCCGGTGGCCAGATCGATGCGTTCGCTTACCCCGGCAGCCCTGGCATTGGATCGAGCCCGGGCGGGGGTGTTGCCGGACTGGTCGGCGCCTCGCCAGATGTCCAGCCCGGTGGCGCAGCCCTCCGGCAGCCGCCTCGCGGCCCCTACCAGCAGCAGCCCTCGCCCGCAGCCGACATCCAGCAGGCGTTCATCGCCGCGGAACGGCAGCTGCGCCAGAAGGCGGTCTCGCAGGCGCAGCTTGGCCACCCGGCTCCCATGCACCATGATCCCCGCCGTCAGGATCAGCGACAGACCGATGAAGAGCAGGATCACGAGGAGGGTCGGCCCCCACTCGCCGAATGGGATCGCGGCCTGGAGCAGCATCCCGGCGGCAAGGGCGCAGGCGGCCAGCCCGAAGATCAGGTTGGCGCGCACCACACCCGGCGCGTCGATACCGTAGTCTTCGCGGGGGGAGACGGTAGGCGGGTTATCCATCGGTTCCAATTAAGAATGGATGATACTATGAAACTGGAGATGGTACCCGGCTCTGCGAATCAAAAAATCCCCCGGACCGGGGGATTTTTTGGGGAAGGAACCACGGGATCAGCTCTTGATGTCGGAAGAGCCTTCTCGAGCGGCGGCCGCCAGCCCGGAGACGGCCGCGTTGAATTTCTTTTCCCAGCGGCTGGCGACGATCGGCTTGATCAGCCCAACGAACGTCCCATGGAAGACCTCGGTGTTGGTGATGCGCAAGCGGCCGTTGGGCAGCATATTGAAAGACCAGATGTGGCAGGCGCGAAAGCCGCTTTCGTTCTGGCACCAGCGGACCCGGCGCTCCGGATCGGCCTCTTCGACGGTCTCGACCGTCCGCCGCCTCCCGAGGGGGAAGCCCATCTCCACCACTTGCTCGAAACGCGCCCCGGCTATCCAGCCCGGTTCGCCGACCCAGCGGGCGGAGGCGTGGGTATCTTTTGACCAGACTCCCCAGCTCTCCAGCTTCGACCAGGCTTCCCAGACCGCCTCGACCGGCAGCTTGATATCCTGTGTGGCTGAGATGATCAGGGTGCGCCAGGCGGGTTTTTCGACGCCCAGCTTGCGCAGGGCAGTTTTGATCGAGCTGACCGCGGTGATATCTTTCACGTGGGGGTTGGTGACGAGGATCATCGCTCCGTAGCCGACAATCCCGGATAATAAGATCAGTGAAATCATGCCATAGAGAGACCACATTGTCGTCATAAGTACGTTCTCCGGACGATAAAGGTTCGCTGCGTCCCCGTGAGGGCCATCCTGCCGACCGCGGGCCAGACGCCTGGCTGGAGATCCCTGCGTTCCGGGTGAGCGGATCGGTCCCGAGGATGGCGGCCTTTGAGGTTTGTACAACAGCTGCTGAGGGACAATTCTGGTCAAATTATATCGACATAGGCTGATATGCGTCAAGAGGGGTAGGTTTACCTTGCACTTCTGTAATTGAGCCCGGTGGAGAGGACGAACCTAGAGCCGGCGCCTCCTGCTTTCTCCTCCGACCTGGGCCTGCTGCCGCAGGCGCACGGCGTGTGGGGAGGTGCCCGCGCCCCGCTGCGAGCCCTGCCCGACCCGAGACGGAGCTATCTGGCCCCCGGACATGCCAGCTGAAGCGCATCCTCCCGATGAAGTGATAAAATCAGGCCATTCATTTTGAAACTACTCCATCAATGAGGTCGAGGTAGCTGTGGCAGATCAAGGCAAGAGGAATTATCGCGTGGATATGCAGCCGGTCGGGAGGCGGATCGAGATAGCGGCCGGTGAGACCCTGCTGCATGCCGCCCAGACAGCCGGCGTTGAGCTGATTGCGATCTGTGGAGGGGATGGGATCTGCAATGAATGCCGGGTGAGGCTGGTGTCCGGGAAGCTTACCCCGCCCAGCCTGATCGAAACGGAGGTTTTTTCCGCGGAGGAGCTGGAGCACGGCTTCCGGCTGGCCTGCCAGTCAGAGCCACTCTCGGATGTGAAAATCGAGATCCCCCCCGAGAGCCTGACGGCCCCGCAGCGTTTGCAGGTGGAAGGGGAAGACCTTGAGATCGCACCCAGGCCACTCGTTTCCTACTGCGACCTGACCCTGACGCCCCCGACGCTGGCCGATCTGCGCGCCGACATCGTCCGCATCCAGGATGGGCTCCGGGAAGCAGGAAAAGCGCCGGTGAGCTTCGGCCTGCCGCTTCTATCCGAGCTGCCGAACCAGCTTCGCGATCTGGACTGGAAAGTGCGCCTGGCGATGCGCGACGGAGAGGCGGTCGGGCTGCTCCCCATCGGCGCGGAGCTCTACGGGCTGGCGGCGGACGTTGGGACGACCAAGGTGGCGGCCTACCTGGTCAACCTCCAGACCGGAAAAACCGCCGCCAAGGCGGGCGCCATGAACCCGCAGATCGCATTTGGAGAGGATGTGGTCAGCCGGATTGCCTACGCCAATCAGGGCGCCGAGGCGCTGGGGCGGCTGCAGTCGCGGCTGGCGGAGACGCTCAACAGCCTGCTCGGCGACCTGTGCGCCACAGCGGGGGTGAAAACCGGGCAGGTCGTGGATGCCGTGGTGGTCGGCAATACCGCCATGCATCACCTGTTCGCGAAGATCCCGGCGCGCTCGCTTGGCCAGGCCCCGTATTCGCCGGTCGCGTCGGACCCGCTGTACCTGCCCGCCGACCAGCTCGGTTTGAAGCTGGCTCCCGGTGCGAGGGTCTACCTGCCCGCCAATATCGCGGGCTATGTCGGGGCCGACCACGTGTCCATGCTGCTGGCGACCGGCGCCTGGCGCGGCCCGCGGGACCCCGGACGCGGCACGGCGGTCCTGGCCCTGGATATCGGCACGAACACCGAGATCAGCCTGGCCACGGACGAGCGGGTGTACTCCTGCTCCTGCGCCTCGGGGCCGGCCTTCGAAGGGGCGCACATCCGCGACGGGATGCGAGCCGCCCCCGGGGCGATCGAGCGGGTGCAGCGTATTTCTGGAGACTGGCGTTTCGCCACGATCGGGAACCAGCCGCCGGTCGGGATCTGCGGCTCGGGGATCCTGGATGCGATCGCCGAGATGTTCTCCGACGGGGCGATCGATCACCGCGGCGTGATGCAAAGCGGCCATCCCCGGGTGAGGATGGGGGAAAAAGGCGGCGCCTTCTTGCTCGCGACCGCCGAGCAGACGGAAACCGGGCGGGAGATCCTGATCACCCGCCGGGATGTTAACGAGATCCAGCTGGCCAAAGGGGCCATCCGCGGCGGGATCGAGGTGCTGCTCTGCGCCGCCGGGGTGGCGAGCAGCGACCTGGAAGAAATCATTATCGCCGGCGCTTTCGGGACCTACATCGACGTGGCCAACTCGGTCAAGGTGGGCATGTTCCCGGCGCTCCCGCTCGAGCGGTTTCACCAGGTTGGGAATGCCGCCGGGGAAGGCGCGCGGCGGATGCTGCTCTCCTCCGACCAGCGCCAGCTGGCGCAGGAGTTTCTCAGCCGGGTGGAATATATCGAGCTGACCGCCACCAGCGAGTTCACCGGCGCCTTCATGAAGGCGATCGGTTTTCCGCAGGACCAGGAGTGACCAGTCCCGCCGGGATGTGGGGACCGGATCCGCACAGAACGCCGGAGCAGGAGTGAAAAACCAGGATGGAGCGAGAGCGTCCATCCTGCTTTTTTACCGGTCGGTTGGCAGATAGATCCGCGGGGCGGCCTTCACGAGAACGCCAGGGCGGGGAGGCCCGCCGGGGCTGCGGCCGGGGAAGCTAGCCGCTCGCGCCAGAGCTCGCCGCTCGAATCGAACCAGCACAGGGTGGCCGAAGCGGGGTGGTACATGGCGTTGACGGCGTGGCGGCAGTAGCGGATGTCCGCTTCGGAAGGAAAGGAGGGGTGGTGAGCGAGATGCGAATGTGCGACCCCCAGGAGGATGAGCCCCTGGCGCTGGGCTTCGAGCGCCAGCCGGGCCATCTGGCTGGCGGAGATATAAAATTCCTCGGCGGGCCGGGAGTCTTCGTTCCGAGCGGGGAGGGCATCGCAAACGATGTAGTCGTTCCCCTGGATTTTACCGATCAGGCCGGCGACGCGTTCCGCCTGGTTATCCTGGAGGAGGTGGGTGAGCTTGATTTTAATGCGTTCGCTGCAGTGGATCATGACGCTGGCTTTCTGCAGGCCGGTGTGCGCCGGCCCGCTGAGAGGATGTAAAGCTTGTACTGAAAAGACCGGCCCCAACCAGGGCTGGTCGTGCGGGAGGAGCTGGTAAGCTTGTCGCTAGGGGCTTGATAGCCGGTTGATGCCGGCTATCTTACCGGATGGGATATTCTTTGTCAATAATGGGGGAATTACAGATCTGAAAGGCCGAAGATTTTGCGCAGGGTGGGCAGGGCTGCTTGAAGCGCGCGCGCGCGGTGAGAGATCTGGTTCTTGACCTGCGATCCCAGCTCGGCCATGGTCATTCCCACCGATGGGATCCAGAACAGGGGGTCGTAGCCGAAGCCGCCCGTGCCGCGTTCTTCAGGGATAATAACCCCCTCGCAGCGCCCGTGGGCAAAATGGATCTCTCCCCCCGGCGTCGCGATGGCCACCGTGCAGTGAAACGCGGCTGGCCAGCCGGCCAGCCCGGCAGGGACTGGCAGGCCGCGCAGCAGCTCAAGCAGGTAAGCCCGCCGGTCCGCATCGGTTGCCCCGGGCAGGGGGGAGAAGCGGTGCGAGTGCACGCCTGGACGCCCGCCCAGCGCGGCGACCTCCAGCCCGGAATCGTCCCCCAGCGCGGGGAGTTTGCCCGCCTGGCTGTATGCCCGCGCTTTCAGGGCTGCATTTTCGTCATAGGTGGCGCCGGTTTCGGCCACCGCCAGGTGCAGTCCGAGCGCCTGCGGGCTGAGCAGGACGATCGGAAGCGCCCGCAGGATGTCCTGGATCTCGACGAGTTTTCCGGGGTTTTCACTGGCGATAATCAGGTCGTCCATCGTTAATATTTTTCAAAAAAATCATAAATACTTGACTTTGATATGCTGGTATGCTATACTGCTTCTGTAATACATCTTATTATATAGTAAGCAGTAGCGTGTCTCAGCTTCGGCATCCATTGCGGTTGAACGTCGGGTTTCTTGTAAACCAACCCATCGGTACCAACCGCGAATTCCATTTCGAATTTCCATCGATCCATCTACAGCCCGATTTGGATTTAACCGACTTCGCCGGTACGGCTAAGATCAGCCGGACCCCTCAGGGTTTACTGGTACAGGGCAAATTTCGGGCAAACATAACGGCAGAATGCGTCCGCTGCCTGGTAGAGTTCCGACAGCCGCTGGACATGGATTTCAGCGAGCTGTATGCGTTTAGCGCCAGGTCTGTTTCGGAATCGGGATTGATCCTGCCGGAAGATGCGCATATCGACTTTGAGCCATTGGTACGCGAGTATTTGCTGATCGAGATCCCCATCAGCCCCCTGTGCCGGGAAGACTGCAAAGGTCTTTGCCCGGTCTGCGGGCAGGATCTCAACGAGGAGATTTGCGAACATCAGACAACAAATTCAGAACACGTCACCGAATAGACCGCAGCTCGGAGGACGCGCGAGAAGACCAGATCGATAGAGTCCATCGCCGAAAAACCAGCATCTCACCAGGGAGGTTAGCGATCCCTCTCGACACCAGGGTGATTGGGGGTGCTTCATCAACGGGTGTTCGTCAACGAAGGGAGGATAAATGGTGACATACCCGGGCAAGCGGAAGATAAAAACATCCGAGATATTGACAATGCTGCTTGAAAAAGCAGACGTGCAGGGCTATCTGACGACCGAAGACCTGATGGAGGTGTATCCAAACGGGGATGAGGACGCGGAGCACCTCAGCGCGGTTGTGGCCGCCTTGCGGCGCCGGGGGGTGGATATCCTCGACCGGGAGGCAGATTTTGATTTTCCGGAGGAAGAATCCCTTCCCCAGAGCGACCTGGATCCGTATGCCGACCTGGAGCGGATCTCCACCGATGATACGGTCGGCCTTTACCTGAAGGAGATGTCGCGGGTGCCGCTGCTGACGACCGAAGAAGAGCTGGATATCGCTCGCCGGATCGAATGCGGCCGCAACGCGCACAAAGAGCTTGGCCCCGCCGGAGGCGCCGGCCGGAATATCGCCCAGCAGCGCAAGGGCGAGCTCGAGTCGCTCGTCCAGGATGGGATGCTGGCCCGCGACCATCTGATCAAGGCCAACACCCGCCTGGTGGTGAGCATCGCTAAGAAATATATCGGGCGGGGCGTCCCCTTCCTGGACCTGATCCAGGAGGGCAACCTGGGCCTGATGAAAGCCGTCGAGAAATACGACTATCACCGCGGCTTCCGCTTTTCCACCTACGCGACCTGGTGGATCCGGCAGACGATCACCCGCTCGATTGCCGACCAGGGGCGCACGATCCGCGTGCCGGTGCACATGATCGACCGGATCCGCCAGCTGTACAAGCTGACCCACGAGATGGAGCAGAAACTCGGGCGCATCCCCAACATGGACGAGCTGGCGGGCGAGATGGGACTGTCGCTGCGCAAGGTGCAGTGGATGATGCGGGTCTCCTGGCTGCCGCTCTCGCTGGAAAGCCCGGTGGGCGACGAGGAGGATTCGGAGCTGGGTATGTTCGTCGAGGACGACATCACCCCGACGCCGATCCAGAGCGCCTACGGCAACATGCTGCGCGAAAAAGTGGAAGAGGTGCTGGCGACGCTTTCGCCCCGTGAGGCGCGCATCCTGCGCCTGCGCTTCGGGCTGGATAACGGGCACACCTACACGCTCGAGGAGGTCGGCCAGAAGTTCGGGCTGACCCGCGAGCGGATCCGCCAGATCGAGGGGAAAGCGCTGCGCCGCCTGCGCCACCCACGGCGGGCGCGCCAGCTCAAAGATTACTTATAATGGTAAACTCGCCGCTGGCGCGATGTCTCATGCGCACGGCAGGCCGGAACCGGAGGCTCGCCTGAGGGCCTGCGCGCCTTGAATGGATAAAAACACTGGCTCGGGCCAGTGTTTTTATTTCGAACATGATAAAATCTTTCCATTCTTTTTGAGATCGAGGTGTCTTATGAACGAACCGATCCTGGTCGCTGTTGCCTGGCCGTATGCGAATGCCGAAATCCACGTTGGCAACCTGACCGGCTCTTACCTGCCAGCCGATATCTTCGCGCGCTACCAGCGCCTGCGCGGCAGGCGGGTGCTGATGGTTTCCGGGTCGGACGCGCACGGCACCCCGATCACCGTCCGGGCGGATGCCGAGCATATTTCTCCGCTCGAGGTTTACCAGCGCTTCCACGAGAGCTTCCTTTCCCTGTTCCAGAAGTTGGGCATCACGTACGATCTCTTCACGAGCACCCACACCAACAATCACTTCCGGGTCTCGCAGGATATCTTCCTGGCCCTCAAGCAGAACGGTTTCCTTTACACCAACCGGGAGCTGCAGTGGTACGCGCCCAGCCAGAAGCGCTTCCTGCCCGACCGCTACGTAGAAGGCACCTGCTACATCTGCGGGTATACGAACGCCCGCAGCGACCAGTGCGATCGCTGCGGCAACCTGCTGGACCCGGCACAGCTCATCAACCCGCGCTCGAAGATCGACGGCTCGGTGCCCGAGCTGCGCGAGACGGAGCATTTTTACCTGGATCTGGCCCGCCTCCAGCCGGGGATCGTTGACTTTCTGCGGTCGCGCGAATCCTACTGGCGGCCGAACGTGCTGCGCCAGTCGCTGGGGCAGATTGAGGCCGAAGGCCTGCACGGGCGCCCGATCACCCGCGACTTGGATTGGGGCATCCCCGTCCCCGTAGAAGGCTGGGAGGGCAAATGCCTGTACGTCTGGTTTGAGGCGGTGATCGGCTACCTCTCCGCGGCGATCGAGTGGGCGCAGGTGACGGGCTCTCCCGCCGATTGGGAGAGCTGGTGGCAGAACCCCGACGCGCGCTCGTACTATTTCATCGGGAAAGACAACATCCCGTTTCACGCGGTCATCTGGCCGGGGCAGCTCATCGGCGCGGGCACAACCTTTGGAGAGCTGGCTGGTTCCACCCGCGAAGCCCCGCTCACCCTGCCGTTCGACGTGCCGGCCAACGAGTTTATGAACCTGGAAGGTCAGAAGATCTCCGGCAGCCGCAGCTGGGCTGTGTGGGGTCTCGATTTCCTCACCCGCTACGACCCGGATCCGCTGCGCTACTACCTGACGGTCAATATGCCCGAATCGAAGGACACCGATTGGGATTGGAACGAGTTTTACCACCGCAATAACGACGAACTGGTCGCCACCTGGGGGAACCTGGCCAACCGGGTGCTCTCGTTTGCTTTCAAGCACTGGGATGGGAGCGTCCCTGAGCCGGGAGAGCTGGGGCCGGCGGACCTCCTCCTCCTGGAGGCCATCGAGGACGGCTTCAAGACGGTCGCGGATGCCTTCGAAACCGTCCACCTGCGCACGGCTGTGGGCGAAGCCATGCGCCTCGCCGGCGAGGTGAACAAATACCTTGACGACACCGCGCCCTGGTTTCAGATTAAAACAGATAAGGCCGCGGCTGCGCGCTCAATCTACACCGCCCTGCGGGCGATCGATTCGCTCAAGGTGCTGTTTGCCCCGTTCCTGCCCTTCAGCAGCGAAAAGCTGCACTTATCCCTGGGGTACACCCAGCCGCTCTTCGGGGAGCAGTCGGTGGTGACCCTGCAGGATGCGCTCGGCGAGCACCGGGCCCTGCGCTACCATTCGGAAAAGGCGACCGGGCGCTGGGAGCCGAGCCAGCTCAAACCCGGCCAGGCGCTGCAGGCGCCCCAGCCGCTGTTCAAGAAGCTGGATGCCAGCATCGTCGACGAGGAGCGCGGCCGGCTGGGTGTGAAGGGGTAAAGAGACGCAAGCAGCCAGAAGGGATTTTTCTCTGTTTTAGATGGAAATGTAAAATCGGGCTGTGATTCCGATAGATTGACCTGGATTCCCTCAAAATCTCAACAGTCCTGCCAGGCTTTCCACCAGCCGCTTCATCGTCTCACGGGTTCTCCGGGCGAAGAGCTCGATCTCCCCATACGTATCGTCCCCGTCTTGCCCCACCACGTCGCTCACCCCGCGCAGGATCAGGCAGCGGACGCCGTTCCGCGCGGCGACCCAGGCGATCGCGCCCGATTCCCAGTCCCCGGCGACCGCATCGTAACGCTCGCGGAGCATCGAGAGCTCCGCGGGTACCAGGTCGCGGTCGGCCGAGACGAGCAGCGCGCGCCGGATTCCAGCCGGCAGGTCATCCCCCAGCCAGGCCAGGTCGATCCGGGTGGTGTAATGAGCGGTAGCCTCCTCCGGGTCGCCCATCTGCTCGATGATATCGTAGACCAGGGTGCGCTCGGCCAGGATGATCTCGCCTTCCTGGGCCCGCCCTTCGATCCCCCCGCAGGTTCCTAAATTGACGAGCAGCTCGGGATGCCAGCGGTCGATGGCGTACTGGGCCGAGCCGGCCGCGGAGATTTTTCCCTACCCGCCGTGGAGAAAAACCGCCGGCGGCAGGCCTGGGCCGGGTTGAGCTTCGAACCACTCCCCATAAGGGGTCTTTTCCAGCGCTGCTTGGGGAAACAGGTCCCGGACGGCCCGCCATTCGGCGTTCGCGGAGACCACGATGACCATGCGCATGCGGCTAATCTCCCTGGAAGGGCACCTCGTTGCTGCTCAAGAGCTCCATCAGGCGGGCGCGGGTGGTGCGCCGCCCGGCGCGCCGGTAGGGGCCGTGCTGGGCGGCCAGCATGGCCAGCTCGGCGACGTTGTAGGCGGCCTGCGGCCGGCCAAGGCGGGCCGCGTTGGCCGCCCGCTCTCGCAGCAGCCGGCCGTCGTGCTCCAGCCAGTGGCAGAGGATTTCGAGGGTGTTGATCGGATCCTGCGCCAGCTCGCCGGCCCCGCCCTGAAGCACGTAATCGGCGTTGCCGATCTCCTGCCCGGGGATCAGGTCGATCAGGATCATCGGGCGCCCGACCGCCAGCGATTCGGTGATGACCAGCCCGCCCGCCTTGCACAGGATGAAGTCTGCGGCCCGCATCAGCTGCGGCATGTTGTTGACGAAATTGTACAGGTGGGTGGGGCAGTGCCACTCGGTTTCTTGGAGCGCCTGGTAGCGCTCGTTGTCTCCCCCGGCAACAATCGCCAGCTGCAGGTTCATCCCGGAGTGGTTGGCCACATTTAAGGCTTCTTCGAACCCGCCAACCCGCCGGCTGCCTACGGCAAGCAGGGTGGTCCGGTCCGGATCCCAGCCCAGCTCGTAGCGGATGGCCGCCTGCGAGCGGGTGTCGCGGACCAGGTCCGGGGATACCGGGATGCCCGAGATCTGCACCTGCTTGGGCGCCAGCCCGGCATCCAGCGCCAGCCCGCGGACCTGCGGGGTGGGGACCATGCACAGGTCCACCCGGTTGTTGAACCACAGGCGGTGAACGGTCGCCAGGTCGGTTACCACCAGGATGACCGGCACGAAATACCGCCGCAGGGTGAACACCGCGTCCAACGGGGCCTGGTAGAGGGGATAGGTGGAGACGATCACATCCGGCTGGTAGCGGTTGAGCAGGTCGCGCATCAGCTCGAAAAGCATGACGATCAATCCGCTCTCGACCAGGGTCGTGGGGATGGATGAATCGCTGGCTTCATAGCTGAGCTTCCACAGCTCGGGCAGCCGGCGGATAATCTTATCGTAATCCGACTGCTGGTCTCGCAGCAGGGCGGGGGCGCGCCGGTCATCCAGCGGATTGACCAGATCGATCTGGCAGTCGCCGCCGTGCGTTTCCTGCAGGGCATCCGCGATCGCAGCCGCGGCGGACCGGTGTCCGAACCCCACGTCGGCATACAGGATCAAAACCCGCTTGGGAGAGACCGGTGAGTGGGCGGAGGAGTTCATCAGGCAAAAACCTGCGGTTTCCCCTCGAAGCCGAGGCGCCAGAGCAGCTCCCTCGGGTCGAAGATCAGCTCAAACGTGCGTCCGGCATGCGCCTGGACCAGCACGTGCAGCCCGGCGGCGTCCACCCACTGCCTGCCGGTGGCTTCTACCTCGGCGGGCGCCCCGCCCGCGTTGAAGCGCAGCGGCTCTACCCGGCCGGTTGAGTCCCAGCGCGCGGTGACTTCAATAGCTTCCATCAACCCTTCCTTGCAGGTAGTTGGCCAGGATCCGCAGCGCTTCCTCAGCGGAGGCGGCCTTATTTTCAACCCGGTTCCCGGTGAAGAGGCAGCGCCAGGCCCAGTCCCCGTCCGGGGCGCTCAGCCCGATCCAGACCAGCCCCACCGGTTTGCCCGGCATCCCGCCTCCCGGCCCGGCGATCC
>JAJYJF010000383.1 GCA_021796375.1 Chloroflexota bacterium
GTGCTGGTGGATGCCAGCCAGCCCCCGGACGCGGTCCAGAGCCAGCTGCGCCAGATCGCCCTCGACCGGATGCGCGCGCAGGAGCCCAGCCGCCAGGCCTGACCGCCGGCGGAGAAAAACCCGACCCATCAGGATACCCATGCGAAAAACCCTGCCGTTCTCCCTGCTCCTCACCGGGCTGGCCCTGTTCCTGGCTGGCTGCGCCAGCGCCGCGACCCCGGCCCAGGCAACCGCGACGCCCTCCCCCACCCCGGCGTCCGCCGCCAGCACCCCCACCCCGGCCGCCGCCGCGGCCCACTGCACGGTCACCAGCCTGGAAGCGACCGTCGAGCCCACCACCGCCAGCCTGTTCCCGCCGCCCGGCGCCTCGGATTGGACCGCCGGGCCCGCGAGCGCCCCGGTCACCTTCATCGAGTACGGCGATTTCATGTGACCGGGCTGCGCTCAGCTTGCGCCCGTGCTGGCGCAACTCCAGGCGAAGTACCCGAACGAAGTGCGGCTCACCTTCCGCCATTTCCCGCTCCCGCAGCACGATAAATCCCTCCTGGCTGCCCAGGCCGCCGAGGCCGCCGGGCTGCAGGGGAAATTCTGGGAAATGCACGACCTCCTTTACGCCCACCAGTCGGACTGGGAGACCCTGACGGCCGGCCAGTTCGAGGACTGGCTCAAGACCCAGGCCGCGGCGGCCGGGCTGGACACCGCCCGCTTCGAGACCGACCTGCATTCGGATGCCATTGTCAACAAAGTCAAGCAGGCCCAGCAGAACGCGTTGAAAGCCGGCATCCCCGGCACGCCCTACCTGCTCGTCAACGGCAAGCCCTACCCCTACGGCTCACCGGTCGACCTGATCAACCTGGAGCCGATCGTCAAGCTGTATGCGCTCACCCGGCGCCAGTTTGACACCTGCCCGCCGATGCAGATCGACGTGCGCAAGGCCTACAGCGCGACCTTGAAGACGGTCAAGGGCGATATCGTCATCCAGCTCTTCCCCGGCCAGGCGCCCACCACGGTGAACAACTTCGTCTTCCTCGCCCGCCAGGGCTGGTTCGACGGGATGACCTTCCACCGGGTGCTGCCCGGCTTTATCGCCCAGACCGGCGACCCGAGCGGGACGGGCTACGGCAGCCCGGGATACTACTTCTCCAACGAGATCGACCCGGCGCTGAAGTTCGACGCTCCCGGTGTGGTCGGGATGGCCAATTCCGGGTCGGATTCCAACGGCAGCCAGTTCTTTATCACCCTGGCGGCGGCGCCCGACCTGAACGGCAGATACACCATTTTCGGCAAGGTGATCCAGGGGATGGACGTGGTGCAGAAGCTGACCCCGCGCGATCCCTCCAAGGGGAGCGACCTTCCCCCCGGTGACAAGGTTCTGAGCGTGACGATCGAGGAAAAATAAACGCCGCCCCTCGCCCCTCCCTGCACTGGCCCAGCCTGGCCCAGTTCGCGTTCAGCAGCCTGGTGCTGCTGGGAGCGCTGGCCGCCGGTCTGGCCCTCTCGGCATCCGCCGTGCTGGGCTGGACGCGCGACCCGGCCGCCGCGGACCAGGCGGCTACCCAGCTGATCGCCGCAGCGGGGATGGGGCTGGTCGTCCTGCTGGCGGTCCCATCCGTGGTGCTCTCCCTCCTGCGCCTGATCGAGCGGCCGGCGCCGGGCTGGGCATCCCGGCCGTGGATCGACATCCACGCCGCGCCGCGCCGCACGACCGTCTTTCTATTGATCGTCATCCTCTGGGGGCTTGCGATCACCGCCGGCAGCTGGGCGGCTAACCAGGCTGGCTACGGCCAGCTGGCGCTCGCCCCGCTCTTCGCGCTCGTGGTCGGCCTGCCGGTTGCCGCCTACCTGGTCCTCGGCGCCGGCGGGCTCGCGGGCGGGTCGCCGCAGCGGCGCTGGGGAATTCTGGGAGCCGGGCTGGCCGGCACGTCGCTGGTAGTGCTGCTGGTCGAGCTGCTGACCTTCGGCCTGGTGGCGGTCGCCCTCCTGGTCCTGCTGGCCTCTCAGCCGGACAGCCTGATCAACCTCAACCGGCTGGTGCAGCGCATCGCCAACGCGCAGATTACCCCCGAGAACCTGGGGCGCATCCTGCGCCCCTACCTGCAGCCGTGGCTGGTCTTCGCGGGGGTGGCGATCGTTTCCGGGCTGGCCCCGCTGATCGAAGAGCTGCTCAAGCCCCTCCCGCTGTGGCTGTTCTCCCGCCGCGCGCTGACCCCCGCCGAGGGCTTTGTGGGCGGGCTGCTGTGCGGCGCGGGATTTGCCCTGTTCGAGAGCCTGGGAGACCTTGTCAATGTGACCGGGCAGTCTTGGGCGGTGTCGGCCGTCGGGAGGGCCGGCACCGACCTGCTGCACATGGTCAATACCGGGCTGATGGGCTGGGCGCTGGCGCTGGCCTGGACCGAGCGCCGCTACCTGCGCCTGGCGCTCACCTACCTGCTGGTGGTGGGCATCCACGGGCTGTGGAATACGATCTCGCTGGCGGTCGGGCTGCTCCCGCTGGTCACCCCAGCCCAGGCTTTCCTGCGCCAGCCGGGGATCAGCACCGGGCTGGTGGCGGCCCTGGTCGCCATGTACCTGGGGCTCTTGATCCTGTTGATCACCGCCAACCGCCAGCTGGCGAGAACCTCCGCCCCCGGCGAGCCGGTCGGCGAAAATCCGGCCTGACCGCAAGCCGGGATGAATTCATTCGATCCAAAGGTGGAAAAACTGTAAGATGGCTGCTCTGGCTAATGCACTCATGGGAATTATCCAATCGTACGGCGTGTTCGCCGTGTTTTTGTTGATGACCGCGGAGTCCTGCCTGATCCCGCTGCCTTCCGAGGTGACCATGCCGTTCGCCGGCTTCATGGCCGGCCGCGGGCTGCTCAGCTTCCCCGCGGTGGTGATCGTCGGGGCGGCCGGGAACCTGGCGGGCTCGCTGCTCTCGTACTGGCTGGGCTACGCCAGGGGGGAGCCGTGGACGCGCGC